>JAIRZA010000183.1 GCA_031267475.1 Spirochaetaceae bacterium
TCGGTTATTTTGTAACAGGCTCTTGCAGTTTTTCGCCCTATGGGCGCGTCATGATGACGACAAAACTGCGGTTTTCATAAGTTGCTGTTCCAAAAACTGAAGTTTTGGAACAGCCTCAATGAATAAAGTATATTATCAATTCCGCGAAAAATACATTCAACGCTATCCCGGCGGCGAGGACGAGCCATGCCGATATTTCAAGGAATACAGCTTTTCTGTTGTATATGCGCGAAATAACCTTTGGATTGCCCGGAAGCAGTCCGTATGGGATGAACTGATTGGCGGATTCCACCGCCGCGCCGTCCCGCATTATGCCCGCGATATACCACTGCTCGTTTTTTTCCGGCTTATCGGCGGGGATAAGGCGCGGGATTTTTACACCGGCGGACTTGCTGTCGCCGGCCATGCTGCCGTCGTACACGCGGCAGCCATAAGCGGCGGCGCCGTCCTTAGCTTCGTCCACCTCGCTGTATCTTAAAGTCAGCAAGGCTATATCACGAAAAACGCGGTACAAACAAGCCCGCCACCATAACTGCCGGTAAAAAATTGTGAATATAAGACCGGGCGGTAAAAGCGGAAACAATGGGCCGAAAATAGCCACAATCGCTGATAAAACTATAGAGCGGTAGGCGGGGCGCGCAAAAAAAAGCTGCGCTACCCAGATGAGCGAGAATATTCCTCCTATGACGGAGTACGGCGTTATGGCGTTCCAGTATTCAGTCTGATACCTGCCGGCGCGTATGACACCCGCGCTGAGCGTGCGTTCAGAACATTCGTAAAAAATAAGCAGCAAGGGATGTTTTTTTGATGAAACAAATGTTTGCTGTCCGTTCACCATTTTTAGAACACCGCCGATAAAAACCTTGGCTCCCGCCGTCAGAGCGGAAATTTTATTCCAGCTTAAACGGCGCAGGGACGATGCGTTTGTGTCAAAATCATTTGCGTCAACATATATTTTTTCGCCGGCGTTAGTCCCGCGCTTCTTTTCGGTCAACGGCATCATGTATGTCTGGGCGTTTTTCAAAGAGACGGGCGCTGTCAGCTCGTCGTTTTTTATCCACAGCGTATTATCGCCGGTAACGGATTCAAAATTTCCAATGAGGTGATATTCGCCGTTTATGTTCTGCCGCAGGAGCGTGTAATTAAGCTGCGGTTTCCGGCATAGATGAGCAAAACGCTCGCGAAAAGTATGCCAGTTATGGCGGCTGGCGAAAATCCCGATAAGCGGCAGCAGCGCGTACCAAAAGACGGCTGTTAGTATGATAAGCACTAGTAATTCAAGGTTACTCAGATTATAATTCCTTTCGGTATGAGCGAAAAAGTTATTGTAGGCGCGCTTGAAACAAATTGCTGGATAGTCCCTGTTGGCGGCGAACCGGCTGACGCTTCGTCAGCCGCCGTGATCGACCCCGGCGCGGACGCGGAATTGATTATCGCCTGTTTAGAGCGCCTAAAGCTCTACCCAAAATACATTTTACTTACTCACGGGCATTTTGACCATATTGCGGCGCTGCCTGCTTTGTACAAGCGTTATTCCGGCGGCGGGCGAACACCGCTGATAGCCATAGGCAAGGACGACCTAATGTATGTTGGACCGGATTCTCTTGCCGCGCATAGGGCGAGCTTTACCGCCGCCGCCGGCGACTCGGACTACGTTGACCAGCTTTGGGAGCCCATGCCGGACGCCGGGCGTGTCTTGAAGGACGGGGATACTATCGGTATGTTCACCGTGTTGTGTCTGCCGGGGCATACTAAAGGCTCCATTGCGTTTTTCGACGAGAAGGGCGGGCGGCTGTACGCGGGCGATACGCTTTTTAGATATGGATCCGGACGCACCGACCTGCCGGGAGGCGACGCCGGCGAGATGCGGGCGAGTCTTGACCGTCTTTTTAAGATGGATGGAGATATTGATGTTTACCCCGGCCACGGTCAAGCCACAACAATAGGCAGGGAAGCGCTTTTTTTCCGCAAAGGCGTCTAAAAGGGCGCGCAGGGCGGATTAGCGCCGCCAAAAACGCGGCCGTGGGCAGCTCAAAAAATTAAACGCCGCGCCCGCCGCCATTTCCTTACGCGCTACGCAAAAACCATTTAGTCAGATATACTACCTCGTAATATGGCAAAGAAACGTATATCCGTGCTTGGCGCGACGGGTTCCATTGGGAAGAACGCGCTGGATGTTATAAGGGCCGGCCGCGACTTGTTTGAGCCCGTTTTGTTTTCCGCGAACAGCAACGCCGCGGCGCTTTTCGCTCTTGCCGCGGAATTCCCAAATGCGAAAATCGCGTTTTCCGGGCGGCGGGCGGCCGCGGAAGCCGCCGGATTCGACAAGCGGGACGGCGTTTATTTTGAACGCGCCGGTCTGCTCGCCGCCATAGCCGGAGTGGAGGCGGACATCACGCTTAACGGCATTTCGGGCGCGGCGGGATTGGAGCCTTCGCTGTCGGCCTTAACTTCGGGCAGCGCTCTTGCGCTCGCCAACAAAGAAAGCATGGTAATGGCCGGAGCTCTCGTACTAAAAACGGCGGAGCAACATTCGCTTCCTGTGATTCCGGTTGATTCTGAACATTCAGCCATATTCAATCTGCTCCGCCGGCAGGGAAAGGAAGGGCTTAAAGAGGCGGTGCTTACGGCTTCCGGCGGACCGTTTAGAACATGGAGCATGGACCAACTGAAGAACGCGAGCCCGAAAGACGCTTTTGCGCATCCGACATGGAATATGGGGGCGAAAATCACGATAGATTCCGCGAGTCTGGCTAACAAGGGGCTTGAAGTAATAGAGGCGGCTAGATTTTTCGACCTCGACGCGGACAGCATAAAAGTTGTAATTCATCCGCAAAGCATTGTTCATTCGATGATTCGAATGAACAACGGCGCGGTTTACGCCCAGTTGTCGCGTCCTGATATGCGCCTGCCGATATACGACGCGCTGTGCTACCCGGAAATCGCGCCGCGGCAAATAGAAGAACTGGACTTTGACAATCTTAGCCTAAGTTTTGAAAAGCCCTGTTTTGAACGCTTCCCAATGCTTGCGCTGGCCTATGACGCGCTTCGAGCCGGAGGACGCTGCGCCATTGCCTATAACGCCGCAAACGAATGCGCTGTGAGCGCGTTTCTTGCCGGAAAAATTCCGTTCACAGGCATAAGCGATGTATGCAGCCGCGTGTTGAGCATGGATTGGAGCGGGGAAGCCGGTGATTTGAACTCAATTTTAGAAAGCGACAGCAAGGCCCGCGCCGCCGCTGGACTATAAGCCGCGCCCGCTACATCTTGCCGGAATATTCTTTCTGATATTCCAGCAAGACCGGATCTTTCGGGGACAGAGCCATGGCTTGGCGCAGGTAATAAACCACGTGGCGCTCGTCTCCGCGTTTAGCGTAAATATCCACCAGAGCCTTTAGCGCGTCAAGGTTGCGGGGATTTTCAAACAGGCTTGAGCGGAAATCGCTGACGGCGGAGTCAAAACTGCCGCGCAGAAGCCCGCGAAGATAGTAGTAGCGGCTTTTGTAAACACTGGAGCTAAGCGCCGCGATACGAGCGTCGATTAAACGCTGAGCCTCTCCGTGCCTGCCGGAGTCAATCAGCGCCTCCGTATACGCTAAGCGCCCTTCCTCATAGTCCGGGTAGTTTTGAATAAGCTCCTCCGCCAGGGCCAGAGCGCTTCTCCTGTTGCCCGCGCCCCGCTCAACCTTGAAGGCGTTTACGAGGGTTGAGGGTATTCTTCTTTCAGACAAAATCCTATCCTGATACACCATCGCCTCGTCCCAGCTAGCGCGGCGGACAGCATCCTCCGAAGCAAGGATGATGACATCCAGCGGTATTTCTTCGCCGTTTCTGGGCGGACGTGTTAGGTTTTTCAGCAGCCTTCCGCCCTCAGCCTGCTCTTCATCGTTATTCGATTCCAGCAGCAGTTTTGTTAGATACAGGGCGACAGAAAAATCATCCGGATTCAATTTGTACAAAGGGCGCAGTATGTTTATCGCGTTTTCCCTGTTTTTGAAACCTTCGCCCTGCAAACGCGCGCGCAACAGCGTATAATTACGGTTGTTTTCAGGATTTTCCGCGGAATACCTGTCCAAGATCGCCTGCATCTGGACAAATTGACCATCCTCAAACAGAACCCGCGCCAGCATAAGGCTTAAATCCGGATCCTGCGGTTTGATTTCCAGAGCGGCGTCTATCATCCGGCGGGCGCTAATCCAGTCGCTCTGACGGAAATAAGCGCCGGCGAGATGACGCATGATGATTATGTTGTCAGGATAGCGGTTGTTCAGGGCGGCGAGCATCCGCACCGCCTCGTCGTCCCGCCCGTGCTCCTGCAAAACACGGACAATGCCGAATACGGCCGGGTAGCAGTCCGGCGCTAAAGCCAGCGCCTCGGCGTACAGATCCGGCGCCTCGTCCGATCTATCCATGCGCTCCATGGCGAGCCCCATAAAATACGGCGCGAGAGCCCCTTCATTGAGCTGCCGCGCTTTCTCCAGATCCGGCAGCGCGGCGGCAAAACGACTCTGAGCCGTATCGTCCAGCAGCGCGAGAAACGGCAGGATATGTTCAAGATAATCGTTGGAGGAGGGCGGGGGCTCGCGGTAAATCCCGCGCCCGGCTTCGGCCAATATCCGGCTGTACGCATGATTTTTAGGCGGGTCCGCGCCGGGCAGACTGTCGCGGGGCTCGTCGTACACTTTTATCAACAGCGTAATAGCGACCGCGCTCATCATCCTGCCGAATTCCGATTCCTCGATGTTGTTTTCGTGTAAAAGCGAAAGGACTTTGAATAAGGCGGACGGCGAACCCTCGTCGCAAAGGGCGCGTATATCAGCGGCGACGCTGTTGGAATTTTCCGCTGGTCTGATTTGTTGAAAAGGCTGTTCCGGCTTGACGCTTGGACGCGGACGGTTTATGGGAACCTCTCGTACTTGGGCGTTGTTAGAGCAGGAAAGCAGCAACAAGAAAACACAGTAGTAAACCAGCAGTCGCGGCATGAAACTGCCGCCGTCATTCTTCATAATTGGGGGAGGTTTCGCGCTACATACGATCTCTGTTACTGCTAATAGAAAGCAAAATCAGAATGACGCCGGCCATGACGACTATCACCGGACACCAGTTTAGCATGAACTCCCTGAACGAAAAATTTGTCAGCTTCAGCGAAAATAACATAAGAAAAGACCCCAGCATGATCAACGCGATTGACGGTGTTAAGTATATACGCCGTATTCCGCCATAACGGTATCTGCCGGCGGGCAGCAGCGCGACGCCGGTAAAAACAGAAAGCAGCGGCCAGCTTTGCTTCAACGTCAACGGAATTATACCCGTTACTTTGAACAGCAAAAAAAGCCCGATTAGTATGAAAAAAGCCGCGAAAAACAGGTACAAGGACTGCCGTTTTAACTTTATTGCAAGTAACAGACAAAATCCGCCGATAATCATTACAAAGAAAGAGCCAATTATTTGCAGATGTGTTATTGACGCGAAACTCAATAAGAGAAAGGCGCTGCCTAGAAGCAAGAGAATCACCCCGGCGCAAAAACTTACACGGGCGAAAAACCTTCTTTTTGTTTTATGCTGCATAAGGCAAGTATAGAGGAAAAAAACCGTGGTTTCAATGCGGAAATTTTTTGCGGCGCTTACACCATTTTATCTGTTAGCGGCGCTTGCCGTTCTTATAACGTGCGGAAGCGAGATAAATGAAGATGTATATCCTGATAAATACTTTACCGGCGGGGCGCGACAGGAAAAAGACGCGCTGACCAATCTGTTTGAGCTTTTATCCGAGGAGCCGGAACCGGGCGCGGCGCGTTTTTCGCTGGTGCGCGAGATTGCCAACGAATATAAGCGCATTAACGATTACAGCCGCCTTATCAACTTTCTTTCCGGCTGGGTTGACGAGCATCCGGACGACCCGTTTAACACATATTATTTGTTCATGACAGCCTACGCCTACATAGAAATGGACGCGGCTCCCGTCGCCGCCTTGTATTTTAATCTAATCGTAAAAAATTACCCCGACCTTGTCGTGCGCGGCGAATCGATACACCTTATCTGTTTGCAGCAACTGATAAATCTTGAAGATAAACCGAGTCAGAAAATTTGGTGCTACGAAGAGCTTTTGTCGCGCTTCCCGGAACAGGGCGATAAGGGCGTTACATGGTTCATGCTGGCAAAGACTTACGAGCAGGTTGGCGGCTGGAATCAGGCGATTTCGGCTTATACACAGTTTTTGCGCTACTATGCGGCTGTGGTCCCCGGCTTTCCAGAGGCTTATACATACGCCAAGCAGATGGTTGATTTTAACAATTCCGCGAAAGACTGGACATTCGAGAAACTTGACGTGCTTGTTGACACAATAAAACAGAATTTGGACAGCGGCAATATATGGCGGCTTTGGCAGTACCGCGCGCGCGTCAACTTTTTTGCCCGCTCGTGGGCGCAGGCCGACAGCGATGATTCCGGCATGACGGAGTTCAATTTGTCGTCTTTTGGCAACTCCGGCAAACTCCGTTACGCCGCCAATTTGAGTCCGGGCTCAAATTCAAACGAGGCGTACCTGCGAACCTGGGGTTGGTCGCAGTTTACGCCGATTTGGTATTTCTATTTCAGGAAGATATATTTCCCGCTCGATCCAGACATTCACGGACGCTGGGAATGGGCGGGCGTATACTACGGGGAGCGCTTTTAATACGCGCCCTGCCGCCGGAATCTTAACGTTATATCCTCGTCTTGTCCGCTGGCGTATAATTCAAGGTTGCCGTTTACCAGTTCCCAGCGGTTGGCGCGTTGAAGATACCAGTAATACTCGTTTTCCATCAACCCGCCGATGTTGATGTTGGCGGCCATAAGAGTACCGACTATAGGACGCAGGCGGAAATCATGCTTGTGCTGTAGTTCGTAGGTGCTAAAGTAGCGGTTAGGCGCGGCCTTGCCGTTGACACCTTCCTCTGTAAACTGAAGGGTAAAAGAATCGCCTAAATCATTGGCCGCCATAGCCTGCCTGTCTAGCTCCGTTTTGCCGTAATTTACTTGTATTTCGCGAAGCTCCCAGACAATGTTCGTTATTTCGCTAAAAACGACGCCGCTGTCCGCGACAGGCGGATTTTCCAAAATGATAAATTCCTCGCCGGTTCTTTGTGGAAGCGCGGCGCAACTGAAAAAAACAAAGGACGCGGCAAACATCGCTGCCGCCGTAAAGTTACGCGCCATTTTATGGCGGTATAGTTTAACAGATATATACATATAATTTCAATATACCTTCACAACGTCAGCCGCGGCAAGCGTGAAACCGCGTTATCCGTTTAGTTTTGCCAGACAGCGGTATATAGCCGCCGCCGCTAGAACCTGTCGCCCGTAGTCGCGCGTTTCGGCGTAATCAACAGTTTCAAGAAACAGCGCGTCATTCAGCGCGGGGCGGGCGTTGCGCCAGCGGCGTATCCTGTTCATGCCTCCGTTGTACGAAAGCAGAGCGAGCAAAGTTCCGTCCACCCGCGTTTTTAGCTGTTGAAAGTACAACGAACCCAAATGAATATTCACATCCGGGTGCGAAAGCTTCAGACTGCCGTTTATGAGATAATCCGGGCCGCCTCGACGGGCAAGCTGCTGCGCCATCTCGCGGGCGGTTTCCGGCATAAGCTGAGTCAGCCCCACCGCTCCAGCCCGCGAAACTATATCCGGTATAAAAAGACTCTCCGTGCGTATAAGCCCGTAAAGCAGCGACTCGTCCATGCCCGTCTTGCGGGAATACTCTTTAACAAGGCCGCTGAACGCAAAGGGATAGCAGATTTTAATATCGGCCAAAGAAGGTTTATAGTCCGCCCGCCGCATATATGTCCGGGCAAGGCGTATGGATTCCCCCCAACGCTCCTCTTTTGCCAGCATTTCCGCAAACGAGCGCAACTCCGCCACAGACAGCGAGGATATATTTTCTAGGATATACGGATATACCAGATGACCCGCCCCGAAAAAGAAGAAACCGTTCAGAAATTTTTTTGTAAGCCCATTGGAATCCTGCGTGTTTTTTTTCGATTTATAGCCCGCCGCTTCGTTTTTTTCGGGCGGTATATTAAGACGCGGCTTTTTACCAAGTTTTTCAGCGGCGGCTGCGGCGTAGTAAAAAGATGAAACATCAAGACCGGCGATACTGTCGCTGTCGTATGCTATTTGATAAAAATCAGACGCTCGCGGCATGACAGCTTCTTCGCTGAAATTCTTTGAAAATGACAAGTTTATGGCGGCGGCGGCTTTTTCCGGGGTTAAAAGTTTTAATTCAACGATGTTTCCCAGAATAAAAGCATATTTAGCGCGTAATTCAGGAGCGCCGAATCTGCGAATATACGGAAAAAGCTCCGCAATATCGTCCCAGTGCTGATTTAGGCATAAAAAATGTGTGTATTTTTCAAAAAAATCCAAAAAATATGCCTTGTCAGACATGACGGGCGAATATTTTTTGATTAAATCCCTAGTTTTTTCTGTTTTTCCGGAGTCTAACGCAAAAGAGAGGTCGAGTATGTACCAAATACACGCATCGGATTGCTCGCTGTCCGGCGCTAGAGACAAAGCCTTTGTGAACAGAGCCTTCGCCTCGTCATATTCGTTAATTTGCCGCATCATTCTGGCGGCGTAGTATAAGAGCAGGTAGCGCCGCTCGTTCCGTTCAATGCTGGACAACGCCCAAAGTCTGCCCCCGGCGCGAGCCTCTTTTTCCCAATCCAAAAAAAGACCAGCCCCCGCCTTGGCCGGAGCGCCTTTTTGCGGTATTGACGCATATTGAAACGCCTTGCCTAAATCTCCCAACAAGTCTTTATTTAATAAAAAAGCCTCTTCGTCATCGTCCAGCGCCAAGCGGAATTTACGCAAAGCCTCGTTATAATCCTTACGCGCCGAGGCTGCTTGTCCGGCGGCGACATTTCCTGTGTCTGAAGCGCTGAAAGACGGCGTATTCGCCGGATTATCTTGCCCCAATTCGGACAGTTTTTTTGTCGCCGCGTCTCGAGCGGCGGGGCTTTTGAGCGCCTCTTGCAGCAGGAGTATCATTTTTTTATCGTCCGGTTCCTGCGATTCCTGTTCCGCAAGCAATAAGGCGGCGTAAAAAGGAGCGGTGTCGTCGATTTTTGAGATTTCAGCCATACGTGATGGATCAGCGCCGGCTATGAACGAAACATCGCCATTTTTTAGACGGGCAAGCGCGTCTTTTTTTGGCATATCCAACACATTTTCCGCCGCGCAAGCGTTCAAAGCGCCGCAGAAAAGCAAGACAAGAGCCAGTGGTATATTTTTTATGTGTGTCTTCATTTATAAATTAAAACCGCTTTGAATTTAATTTCTTTTAAGATAATAG
>JAIRZA010000200.1 GCA_031267475.1 Spirochaetaceae bacterium
TGGTCATATTTTTCATACCCAAGCTGTTCTGTTAATTCAGCCTCCATGGCGCGTTCTACCAACGCCTGCGGCATTTATGCCGAGGTTGGCTGCTTCATTATCCCTTCCGGACCGTAAAAGTCGTTGTTACAAGTTCGAATATCTGGAAAAGCTGCTTTTTCAATCTCAACTCGCCTCAGAACCGGGCTAATTTATATGCGCTCGCCCTGACGCGCCTGGCGCGTTGATCCCCGGAGTTTCGCATGGCGAAACTCCACACCCCCAGGTGAGGCTCCGGCGTATGCGGGTACGCTACCGCGTAGCGGATATGAAACCCACTGGTGGGCGCGTAGCGAAACTCCACGCGCTGTTATGTGAGAAACTTGCGGGATACTACCGCGTAGCGGATAGAAACCCGCTGGCGGGCGCGTATGCCAATCGTCTTTATCGGAATGAAGGCGCAAAGCGAAGACGGCTTACTGACTGCTAGCGTGAAGCGCATGGAAACCCGCTGGCGGGGGTGGGGTGCGGACACGGATAATACCGGGAATTTCTTCAAGAGCCGCGCGCATACCAGCAGGAATTTCCTGTTCCGTATCAATAATATTATATGCGAAAGCATCCCTATGATGATTTATAAGATCCGTAATATTAATACCACCACTCGCCAGCAAAGTAGTAATCTGCCCAACCATATTAGGAATATTATGATTTATCACAAGCAGACGATACGGCGAATGACACACCAATTGACAACGCGGGAAATTAACCGAATTTTCAATAACACCAGTTTCAAGAAAATTTTTCAACCCCTTTACAGCATTTACCGCGCAATTCACCTCCGCTTCAGGCGTCGACGCGCCAAGATGAGGAATACAAACAACCCCGTCATGCCTCAGAAGCTCCGCAGTAGGAAAATCAGTAACATACACAGAAAGCCGCCCGCAATCCAGAGCCGAAATAACATCCACATCATTAACCAAACCACCGCGCGCAAAATTCAAAAGCCGCGCCCCCGCCTTCATCATAGCCAACCTATCCGCGCTGAACATACCCTTAGTCTTATCATTATACGGAACATGAACACTCACATAATCCGAAACACGCAAAACATCCTCAATAACCTCGGCATGACGCACAGAACGCGAAAGACTCCACGCCGCGTTCACAGAAATATACGGATCAAAACCAATAACATCCATACCAAGCGACGCGGCGTCATTCGCAACCATCACACCAATAGCGCCCAAACCAACCACACCAAGCGTTTTGCCAGCCAATTCAGGCCCGTCAAACCTAGACTTTTCTTTTTCAACAAGAACAGGAACATCAACACCAGGCGCGCCCGCATCCAGCGCGACCCTCAAAGAAGCAAGCCAGCGCATCGCGTCCGGAATCCTGCGAGACGACAAGAACAAAGCAGCAAGCGTAAGCTCCTTCACCGCATTAGCATTTGCGCCCGGAGTATTAAACACCACAATCCCGCGCTCGCCGCACACATCAACAGGAATATTATTATAACCCGCGCCGGCGCGCGCGACAGCCAGAACACTCGAAGGAATCTCCACCCCGTGCAAATCAGCGCTGCGCAGCAAAATAGCGTCAGGATTTTTTACATCAGACCCAACCTCGTACATATCCGCGGAAAATAAATCCAGACCCTCCGCGGCAATATTATTCATAGTTCGAATACGAAACATTCCATCACCTATAGATTACCATATTTTTTGTGAAGCGCGCCGGCCACAACCGGCGGAACAAGAGCGGAAAGATCCCCGTTAAACGCAGCCAACTCGCGCACAGAAGAAGAACGCAGCACAAGATACTCAGGCCGCGTCATCATAAAAATCGTTTCAATACCGGGCGACAAAGCCTTATTCATCATCGAAAGCTCGGACTCATACGAAAAATCCGTAACATTACGCACCCCGCGCACCATCACATTTATATTCAACCGGCTCAACAAATCAACAATCAACCTATCGCACAACGCCACAGAAACATTTTTCCATTCTTTCACCATTTCAGTCATCATATCCAGCCGCTCTTTAGCGGAAAACAAATAATGCTTCTGCTTATTCTCCGCGATTACAACAACAAGCTCGTCAAAAACAGACCGGCTGCGCTCGATTATATCAATATGCCCGAATGTTGGAGGATCAAAAGACCCGGGAAAAGCGGCGCGTATCAAGTCGTCCCCCCCGTTGAACCCGATCCGGAACCAGAACCCGCGCCGGAGCCGGATTCCGCCCCCTGCTCGCCCCCAGTCGAGTCGGAAGCCGGCAAGCCGGCCTTTGCCCTGTCTATCGTCCGCCGCGCCTCGTCCTGCGCCGCTTTTGTCAAACGCTCGTCTTTTATCAAAGCGTCTATAGCCTCCTGATCGGCAAAACCGCCGACAATCGCTTCACGCAGCTCGGTAACACCCTCTTGATTTTCCGGATCGCTCACAAGTAGCAAACGGGACAACACAAAACGCACAGCGGACCGCTTCAAAGTTTCCGTATCGGAAGGCAGCTCCTCCAGCGTCTTTCGCGCGGCTTCCAGAGCGCGGGCGTAGAAACCGCCGTCTTCCAGCGCGATGGTAAACTCATACTGCACCTGAGGATCGCTGTTTTTTGACAACCATAAATCATAACTATCAATAGCCTCAGGCTTTTTTTGAGCCTTTTGCACACGCGCCAGCAGAAGCAGCGCGTCCTTGTCGTCCAAAATCGCGTAACTATACGTCTGCAAAACCTCTTCCGCTTCCTCCGGTTTTTCCATAGCATACAGAATCGTCGCGTAATTCAAACCATTATCCGCCGCCTCAGGCTCAAGCTCCAAAACCCCGTCGTACAACTTTCGCGCCGCCTCCACATTCCCAAGCTTTACCTGAGTATAAGCGGCGGCCTTCATAGCCATAACATTTTTAGAATCTTTTTTCAAAATAGAGTTAAACTTTTTCAAAGCGTCCGAATAGCGCCCAGTCCCATAAGCAATACGCCCAAGATTGTATTCAGACGCGCTCATAGTATGGTCGCGGCTCAAGGCGCGGTTCAACCAGCGTTCAGCCTCGTCATACTTGCCCATCTCGAAATACGCCATACCTATCGAATAATATTCCTCCGCCGAAGTCGCAAGACTCGCGCACGACGCAAAGAACAGTAAAACGCTTACCAGTAAAGTACACCTGTTTATAAGCGCCAATTTCCCTCCAACCATAATCGCAGTCATCCCAACACTAAACCCGCCCCAGAACAGTATCTTCGATTTCACGAAGCTGCGAGCGATAAAGCCCCGCTATATTATTCCCGTAATCCGCTATCAACTGCATAATATTGCGCCCCTTGCCCTCAACATCGCAGCCGTTTATACGGTCGCCGGCGTCTCCCAAACCGGGGAGAATGTAGGCGGACTCATTAAGCGCCGGATCCATCCAGCACGTCCAGACCGTGCAGTCAATAGCGCGGATCACGCGCAAAGCGCCCTTCAAGGCCGAAATCACATTGAAAAAATGCACCGAACGCGGCTTTACACCCTGACTCAAAATATATTTTACAACAGTTACAAAACTGCCGCCCGTCGCGTTCATTGGATCCGCAAAAATTAAATCCTTGCCGTCAAGAACAGCCGGGTCAAAATAAGAACGGTCAAGGTCAAGAATATATTCCATATTAGTTTCGCGCTTTGTTTCATCACGCTTAATTTTGAAAAGCGCAAACGGCGTAACATAAGCGTTAGACGAATACTCCTCAATCTCTTTTGACATAATCATCGATGGAAGCAGCGCCCCGCGCAGCAGCACGCACATCACAGTGTTTTCAATCTTGCCGTCTATGTTTGTAATTTTATGCACCGCGTAATTTTGCACAGGAGCCGTAACCGGTGTCTTTATCATAAGATAATTTTTTTCGGTTCCCCGCATACCGCCCCACGCGAGGTAAAAAAGTTTTTCGTAAGCGCGTTGGATATAGTAAATAAATTCATCGCTGCCTGTGCGAATATCGCGCAATTTTGCTATGACGCGCGATATTTCGGCGTGCATTTCATGCGGAGTGCGAAAACAGTAAACTTGTAAACCGCTTTCTTTATCGCAAATCGCGCGCATCAATTTACCCATATCGTTATACAAGTGTATCAGATTTTCCTTTTGATTTTCGCGTTCCCGCTCGCCGGCGGCGGCGGAGTAAAGCCTGAAACTTGCTAAAACTTTACCGTAGATATTGTCCATGGCGGCAATCGCAACCTTGTCGTCTTCGGTTAGAAAACCATCAAGGTCTTCCGCTTTTAATATAACTTTATTCATTTAGCCCGCCTGTTTCGCAATCTTCGTACTGCTTTTGATATTCTTGCGCCCTGCCCGCCGCGTCAAGCGCCGCGTCAAAAATGATTTCCCCGCCCTCCGCGCGCGCCAGAATAATATCGCCCGGCGGCAGGTTATCCGCCAAAAGCATGATGGACAGCGGCTCTTCAAGGTATTTTTGTATACCGCGGCGCACCGGACGCGCCCCGTATTTTGTATCGCGGCATCCGTCAAGCAGGATTTTCCGCGCTTCTGGTGTAATTCGCAGTGAAACGCCGTACTCAGACACGAGTCTGTCAGTAAGCACGGCAAGCTGGATGTCCAGTATGCTGTTGAGTTGCTCTTCGCCGAGGGGCTTAAAGACTACGATGTCGTCAAGCCGGTTCAAGAATTCGGGGTTGAACAAGCGCTTCGCCTCGCGGCGCGAAATCTCGTCTATATCCTTGAAATCCGATTCCGGGTCGTCCGCCGTAAAGCCGAGAGAGCCGTGCGAGATTGCGGAAGCGCCCGCGTTGCTCGTTATGATGATTACCGCGCTGCGAAAACTTACTGTATGCCCAAGGTTGTCTTTTAGTTCTCCTTCTTCAAGAATGGGGAGGAGCAGGTTGAAAACATCGCGGTGCGCTTTTTCGATTTCGTCAAATAGAATGACGCTGTACGGATTGCGCCGGATTTTTTCGGTAAGCATACCGCCGTCGTCGTAGCCTATATAGCCGGGCGGCGACCCGGTAAGCCGCGAGGCGTTATGTTTTTCCATGAAGTCCGACATATCTATGCGGAAAAGCGCGTCTTCTGTTCCGAAAAGATAGGCGGCAAGGCGGCGGGCAAGTAGTGTTTTGCCGACTCCTGTGGGGCCTAAAAACAAAAAAGAGCCTAAGGGCCGGGCTGGGTTGGAAAGACGCGCCTTTCCGCGCCGGACGGCCGCCGCTACGCGGGAAACTGCCTCGTCCTGGCCGATTATACCGCTTTTAAGGTCGATTTCCATGTCTAAAAGGCGTTTGGACGCTGTTCCTTCTATTCGTGTAACTGGAACGCCGCACATTTCCGAGATTACTTCGCGGATTTCCGTCTCGCCGACTTCGTTGAATCCTTTTCCCGCTGCTCTTTCCCAGTCGGCGCGGGCGGAATTCAGAGCTGATCGTAGTTCTTTTGCCTTGTCGCGCAGGTTTTGCGCTTGTTCAAACCGGGCGGATTTTAGCATTGCTTTTGTTTCCGCTTCGAGGCTGAAGATGTGTTGCTCTATGCGCGAAATTTCGATGGGGCGTGGCGGGGCGCGTAGTTTTTTTAACGCGCCGGCTTCGTCTAGTGTGTCTATTGCTTTGTCCGGCATTGCTCGTCCGTTTATGTAGCGGGCGGAAAGGCGGGCGGCGGCTTGTATGGCGGCGCCGGAGTATACGACGTTATGGTACTCTTCATACCGCGGCGCTAATCCGGTTAGGATGGATACGGTTGTGGGGATGTCTGTTTCTTCGACTAGCAGCATCTGGAAGCGTCGTTCTAACGCGCCGTCTTTTTCGATGTACTTTCTGTACTCGGCGAGGGTTGTGGCTCCTATACATTGAAATTTGCCTCTCGATAGGGCGGGTTTTAGCATATTTCCGGCGTCAAGCGCTCCGGAAGAGTTTCCAGCGCCGATGATTGTATGGATTTCATCGATGAATAGTACTGCGTTGGGGTCTTGTTCTACTTCTCTGATGATGTTTTTCATTCGTTCTTCGAATTCGCCGCGATATTTGGTTCCGGCTATTACGGCGCCCATGTCGAGTGAGAGTATTCGTTTCTTTGAGAGTGCGGCGGGGGCGGCGGGGCTTGCTAGGTATTGCGCTAGTCCTTCTGCTATTGCGCTTTTTCCTGTGCCGGGTTCGCCGGTTAGGACGGGGTTGTTCTTTGTTCGTCTGGATAGTATGCGCGTCATGCGTGATATTTCTTTTTCGCGGCCTATTACCGGGTCCAGGCTGCCTTCCTGAGCGAGGGCGCTGAGGTTGCGGGTGAATTGTTCGAGTGTGTTGCGGGCGCGTGGGTTTCGTCCTATGCAGTGTGGTGTTTCGTCTGCTGTGAAGGGTTGGTAGTATCCGCTGGGTGGTTTGTTTTCTTCTTCTGCTGCTTGGTTGAAGTTGGTTTGTATTACGAGTCGTAATACGCCCGCGTCGGAATTTTGGGCGGTAAACAGGGTGTGTATGCATGATCCGCTTTCGTAAAAGGCGGCTAATAGGATGTGTTCTGTGCCGATTCTGCTGCTTTTTAACCGGATGCTTTCTTCCGCCGCGTTTTGTAGTAGGAATTTTGTGCGTTTGGACGGGCTCGCGTTTATGTTTGTGAATACGCCGTATTTGACGGGGTTTTCATCTTCGAATATGACTACGCTTTCTAGTGTTTTTTTGAATTGCGCGGTGTCAATCTGTAGGAATTCGAGTGCTTTGAAGGCTGTGCTTTCGTTGTCGCGTAGTATGGCTAATAGTACGTGTTCCGGCTCGAGTTGTGATGAAAAATAGTGTCTGGCTTCTTTTTGCGCGTCAATGGCTAAAATTCGTTGCGCCCGCAGGCTTAATCCTCTAAACATGGTTTTAGTATATAAATTTATATTTCCAACGAAAACCCCCGCCAGCGGGTTTCATATCCGCTACGCGGCGGCGTCCCGCAAGCTGTTTTAACTTCGTGTCTTCGGTATGACAAAGCGATTGGCATACGCGACTGCCAGTCATTGGAGCCTTGGCGAGGCTTGGAGTTTGCGCTCCACCCCGCAAGCCCTCCACCGCCGCCGCTGGAGTTTCGCTGCGCGCCCGCGAGTCTCCACCGCAGGGCTTGGAGTTTGCGCTATTATCCCGCAAGCCCTCCACCGCCGCCGCCGGAGTTTCGTTGCGCGCCTGTGAGTCTCCGCCACAGGACATGGAGTTTCGCTCCGCGAAACTCCGGAGCTCAACGCGCAAAGCGCGTTGAGCCAATTACAGTTCGTTTTGAAAATTGAAATCGAAAAACAATTCGCTTTGGAGTTGCGCGGGCGCGGATGTTTCTTTGCGCGTCTCCGTCTTTTTGGCGGCGGGCTTTCGCTGCTTCGCGGGTTCCGGCGCGCGGGGCGGTTTATCCAATGGGATTTCCGTATTTTTTTCATTTTTTTCACATGAGCCGGATTTTTCCACTTCACGCGGTACCGGCGGACCGCCGTTCTGCGAATTGCCCTCCGCGTTTTCCTCGTCATGAAGTTCGTCCGTTTTCGCCAGCGTTTCCGGCGCTTTTTTTTCGCCGGATTTTAATTCCAGCATAATCTGTTCGGCGCGGCGCAAAACCGCCTCGGGAACTCCCGCAAGTTGAGCCACATGAATCCCATACGATTCGGCGGCGGCGCCTTCAACAAGACGGCGTCGGAACAAAATTTCGCCGTCGCTCTATTCCACAAGAAGAGAGCGATTCGCAAGACGCGAATGTTCAATGGCGGCAAGTTCGTGATAGTGCGTAGCAAAAAGAGTGCGGCACCGCACCGTATTTAGCAGATATTCGCTCACCGCCCGCGCGATAGCAAGCCCGTCCCGCGTACCAGTGCCGCGCCCCACCTCGTCCATTATCACAAGACTCCGTTCCGTAGCTGAATTTAATATGGCGGCTGTTTCCAGCATCTCGGTAAGAAAAGTCGATTCGCCGCGCGCCAAATTGTCCGAAGCTCCAACGCGGCAATAAATGCGGTCCGCTAT
>JAIRZA010000228.1 GCA_031267475.1 Spirochaetaceae bacterium
TCATGCACCCTGCTCTATTATATCAAAGAACACGGCGGGGATTTGAGCGGTGAAAAACTCAGGAACGAGTTATCCGTTACAAAACCCGCGGTGTCGCAAATGCTCTCCTGCCTCGAAAAAAAAGGCTTTTTAACCCGTGAAATTAACAAAGAAAACCGGCGGCGCATTGTGCTTTCTCTTACCGAAAAAGGAACGGAGTTTATCGAAAAGACGCAACGGGAAACCGAAGAACGGCTTGAGGGAATTATCAAACGCTTTGGCGAGAACGAAACTCACAGTTTGATAGAGCTCATCAACCGCTTCTTGTCGATTATGGAGGAGTCCGATTAGGGGAGCGTTCAGCCTTCGAAAATAATGTCTTGTCATATTTGCTCACACCTATTATACTAATGCCATGGTAGATCAAGCTCTATTAGAAACACTGGATTTCAAGGCAAAAAGCCTTTCCAAACGCTGGAAAAATCTCATCCGTAAAGAGTCGCATCTAAAGCATTACAACAGCTTTACGGACGAACAACTTTACGAAATGAATACGCCCCTGTACCATCAACTAGCGCGTTCTATTGAGCGTGGAATAGACAGGAAAGTTTTGGGCAGCTATTTTGTTCACATGGGAAAAGACAGGATGAAGAAAGGCATACCCATTTCAGAGGTGGTATACGCCAGCAGTTTAAGCCAAAAAACCGTTGTGGACTACATTACATCTGAGTTCCTGAACGAAAACCCGCTTGCCATGTATCAAATTTTTGGAACAATCGACAAAGTAAACGAATTTTTTTTCCTTGGCTGCTTCTACATTATCAAGGGATTTCTTGAACAGACATACAAACACCTTAGCGACAACCACAACATTTCGGAAGATTTGCTTAAAACATATTTTAAAGACGATTTTTTCTTTAAATCAGATGTAGAAGAGGACGATTAGGCTGTATGAATTTAAGCGAAGAGTTAATGGGGGCTCTTGATATAGAGACTGCTTTTACCATAGTGATAGCGGGGCATAAGATACCGGTAACAGAGACAGTCATTGTTTCGTGGGTCGTCATGGCTTTACTGATAATAGCGGCGCTGGTTTTTACACGCAATTTACAGAAAATACCGCATGGGGCGCAGGCTCTTGTTGAAGGCGGCATTGAGTTTTTAAATAATTTTTCAAAGAATCAATTCGGCAAATACGCGAATGTTTTTGGCCCTTATATAGGCACGCTTTTTCTTTTTTTGCTTCTTGCCAATCTCCTTCCGGCTCTAACGCCCGTATTCGCCATGGGAAAAGCGCCGCCTTTTGATATAAAACCGCCCACACGCGACATCAATTTATGCGCCGCTTTTGCTCTTATATCGATTTTGTTGACGCTTGTAAGCGGAATCATAGTACGAGGGCCTATCGGATGGCTTAAAACTCTATTTAATCCCGTGCCGGTTATGCTGCCTTTCAATTTGATGGAATACATCATAAAACCGCTGTCGCTTTGCCTGCGGCTTTTTGGAAATATGCTCGGCGCTTTCATCATCATGTCGCTTATCGATATAGTTCTTGGCAACGCTATAAAATTTTCAATACTCATACCCATCCCACTCTCGTTATATTTCGATTTCTTTGATGGTTTTATACAAGCGCTTGTATTTACATTCCTTACTGCTTTGTATATATCGGAAGCTGTCGAATCGGAATGACAATTTTGCGGTAAGCGCTGGTTCCGCAAGTTTTTATACTTTATATAACAGGAGTCACTCATGCCAAAAATAGAAGTGAATGAATCGCTTTTTTTCAGCCTTGCGGGAAAGCGCTGGAAAACAAGGCAAGAGCTAGAAGAAGCGCTTTGCTGCGCTAAAGCGGAATTGGACGAGGATAGCGATAAAAGCCTGCCGGAAGCAGAGCGTGTATTAAAAATCGAGCTGAACGACACTAACAGACCGGACCTGTGGGGAACGGCGGGCTGCGCCCGTCAACTGCGGATATACTACAGTGGAAAAAGGCCGTTCTACCCCTTCTTTTCTGCGCCCGGCGACATGAAAGACGCAAAAAAACGAGTGCTTGTCGAGTCCGGCGTAAAAAAAGTACGCCCGTGTCTTGCCGGTTTTATAGCCCGCGGCAACGAGGTTACGGACGCTGGTTTGCGGGACATGATTCAAACACAGGAAAAATTATCATGGAACTACGGACGCAAACGCCGCGCTATTTCTATGGGCGTATACCGTTCCGCATTGATTAAATGGCCTATTCACTACAAGGCGGTAGATCCGCTTGCAGTTTCGTTTGTTCCCTTGCAGTGGGAGCTTTGCGAAGGCCTTGCAGGAGTTAAAACTCCGCTCACACTCAGCGAAATACTAAAAAAACACCCCAAAGGCAGAGAGTACGCATTTATCCAAGAGCATGAACCGGCGCACCCGCTGCTTGTTGACGCGCGCGGCGAGGTGCTGTCCTACCCGCCAATCATCAACTCGGCGGATATTGGCGCAGTGCAGGTGGGCGATTCGGAACTCTTCGTAGAGCTTACCGGTACAGATTTCAGCGCCGTTACCCACGCGGCCTCGATTATGGCCTGCGATCTCGCCGACGAGGGCTGGACAATAGAGCCCGTCGAGATATGCTACGAATACGACACGCCCTTTGGCAGAACAGTAACAACGCCGTTCTATTTTCAGGAGCCGGTATTTTGCAGCCTTGAACGCATCCGCAAATTTCTGGGCGAAACACTTGACGGTAAAACTTGTGTCGCGGCGCTTGAACGGATGGGCTGCAAAGCGGAAAAACTAAATGATGTTGAGGCGGGGTCCACAGAGATTACCACAGGCGTACGCGCATGGCCGCCCGAATATCGCAACGATTATCTACACGCGGCTGATGTCATGGAAGACGTGATGTTAGGACGCGGGCTGGAAAGTTTCGCCCCTGAGCGTCCGCGGGATTTCACGATAGGACGGCTTTCGGCGGTAACTCTTTTTAGCAGACAGGTCAAAGAAATACTTGTGGGCGCTGGTTTTCAAGAGATGATATACAACTATCTGGGCTCTAAAAAAGATTTAATAAGCAAAATGCGCAGTTCGGGCGACAAGATAATCCGCGTGTCGAATCCTATGACGGAAAACTACGAGTATGTCCGCGATTCGCCGCTGCCGAGTCTTGCCGCAAGCGAAGCGGCGTCCGCCAACGCCGTCTATCCGCATAAAATTTTCGAGGTAGGAAAAGTCGCTTACAAAGACCCATCCCGCAATTACGGTACGGCAACACGCCAGTACGCCGGAATCCTGCACGCGGGCGCCGACGCAAACTTCAACACAATAGCGGCATTGATCCAAAACTTGTTTTATTACATTTCACGGGATTATACGGTGGAAGAAGCGGACGATCCGCGCTTCATACCGGGACGCGCCGCCCGCATTATCAGAAACGGCGCGGCGGCCGGGGTTTTTGGCGAATTTCATCCTGAACTTCTGGAAAACTGGGACATAAAAGTACCCTGCACCGCCGCCGAAATCGACCTAGACTTGCTAATCCACGCCTAGACCGGCGAGTCGGGGCTGTATGTAAAGCGAAGCCTTCATTACTTTCCGAAATGCGGCGGACTTCCCGCGCTCAAGACTTATTCAACAAGCAACAGGCTTGTTGAATAAGTCCTGTAGCCCGCATCCCGCAACGGAAACTACAACAGACTTTGTGAATGTTTTTTTTTTTGGGGGGGGGGGGGGCAGCGTCCTTTGCCCAGAACAAGACTTGAACTTGCATACCTTGCGGCACTGGTACCTGAAACCAGCGTGTCTACCAATTCCACCATCTGGGCGCTTATACAGACAGTAACCTAAAATATATCACTTAGTCAACTCTATCGTAGACATGGCGGTGCGTTTAAGACGCACCGCCTCGAGTTCGCGGCAAAGACCGTCGCCGTCCGCGCTGCGAATCATAGCGGTTATCTTTTCCAAAGACAATTTGAAAGCGTCAATGTGCGCCAAAAGCTCCGTACGGTTGGCAAGAAAAAGCTCAGTCCATAAAGGCGCGTTTATCATGGCGATACGGGTTAAATCCTCAAAACTGCCGCCGCCAAACGCGGTTATTTCAGCGTCTTCGGCGCTGTCCACTAAGGCGGAAGCAATCACATGGCAAAGCTGACTCGTGAACGCGATTTTATGATCATGCAGAGCATAATTCGTTTCGGTAATCCGTGAAAAACCCAAAGCGCCGGCTAAGCGTTTGAAAAAAACAACATTTTCCGGCTTATTCTCTGAATGAAGCGTTAAAATATAGTTGCGCCCATCAAAAATATATTCGGACGAGTGGTAAAACCCTTCTTTTTCACTGCCCGCCATAGGGTGTCCGCAGATAAAATCTATATCCTCGCGTAAAATATCAGGAAGGGACATCATGATGGATGTTTTTACACCGGAAATATCACTGACTATAGCCCCGCTTTTGAAATCAGAACGGTGTTTCTTTAAGAATTCTATGGTTTTTTCAGGGTAAAGGCAAATAAATACAACATCGCAGCGCCGCAGCATAGCGGCGGCGGCTTCCGGCTCAAAGGCTTCATCAATGACATCGCGTTCCACCGCGACGGCAAGGGCGGCGGCGTTAGTATCCATCGCAAGAATTTTACCCTCCGCGCCATGCGAATTTAGCAATTTCGCCCGTATCGCCTTTGCAAGAGAGCCGCCCATCAAACCCAGTCCGGCAAAACCGTATGTTAAATTTGAAAATACGCGCATATTGACCTATTGCCGCGGCGCCGGCAGAATTGCAAGCTCCGTTTCTTTGTCAAAGTAACGCGCTTTTTCCATGCGAGGGACAAAATTTACGGCCTCGCCTATCTTAAAAGTACGGGACGGGTCTGTTCGCGCTATCATACTTTGGGTCTTCGTATTCAGCCAAATCGTTGTATCAGCGCCTAAAGGCTCTACAACATTCACTGTCAGCGGGATGCTGTCCTGTGCGCCGGAATTGCCGCTAAAATCTAAATCTTCCGGCCTTATGCCGAAGTACACATCCTTATCCACATATTTTTTTAGGCAGGCGTTATGCTCCGCGCTGACTTTCAATTTGAAGCCGCCTTCGTCAAGAATAAGATCGCTGTTTTCTTCAAGGACAGTAACTGTTAAAAAATTCATGGGCGGCGAACCGATAAAGCCCGCCACAAATTTATTTCCCGGATAGTTATACAGATGCAGCGGGGAGCCTGTTTGCTGTATCTTGCCGTCTTTATACACAACAATTTTATCCGCCATTGTCATTGCCTCAACCTGATCATGTGTAACATATATCATCGTAGCGTCAAGGCGATGGTGCAGGCTGGAAATCTCGGCGCGCATCTGAACGCGCAGTTTTGCGTCAAGGTTGGAAAGCGGCTCGTCGAACAAAAAAACTTTGGGATGCCGGACTATCGCCCTGCCCACCGCGACACGTTGTCTTTGCCCGCCCGAAAGCGCTTTTGGTTTGCGTTCAAGAAATTTTTCTATGTCCAGAATACGCGCGGCATCGTGTACACGCTTGTCAATCTCGTCTTTGTTTACTTTTTTTATGCGGAGGCCAAACGCCATATTTTCATACACCGTCATGTGCGGATACAGCGCATAATTTTGAAACACCATGGCTATGTTTCTATCTTTTGGCGGAACATCGTTCATAAGTTCGCCGTCTATCAATAATTCGCCTTCAGTAATATCTTCCAGCCCGGCAATCATGCGCAAAGTTGTAGATTTTCCACATCCCGAAGGTCCGACAAAAACAACAAATTCTTTGTCTTCAACGACTATATTTGCATTGTCAACCGCCCGTACAGCGCCATCATACACTTTACCAACGCCTTTCAATTCAACTTTTGCCATATATTTCTCCTGTCAAGGCTCTAAATTATAGTATCAGTCAGTTTATTCACGAGTCAAGGCGGCG
>JAIRZA010000169.1 GCA_031267475.1 Spirochaetaceae bacterium
TTTTCAATGTTTCCCGCACGGCTATTTTGGCCGCATTCTGTAGTTTTTCGCTTATGGCAAAGCCCGCGCCATAAAAATTATTGTCTGATTTTTCCATGTTTCCGATTGTAGCGCTCAAACAGCGCTGGTACTAGTAGGCTCAACGCGCTAAAGCGCGTTGAGCTTCGGAGTTTGCGCGTGGCGCAAACTCCACGCCCCCTCGTCGAGATTCCAGCGACTGTGGGGATACTACCGCGTAGCGGATATGAAACCCGCTGGTGGGCGCGGGGCGCAAACTCCACGCCTTTGTTGTGAGGGACTCGCGGGATATTACCGCGTAGCGGATGTGAAACCCGCTGGCGGGGGTGTCGTCATTTTTTCTTTACTATCCTGTCAACATTTATATACGTCCGCTCCCATACTTCCTTTTCAACTTCACCATAAATGATAATCGTGTCCCCAACCTCCACATGATTAGGATCCCTCCACCAGTATTCGTCGTCAATTTCTATAGGAATACTATTAGTCCCGTCAGAGAAATCCCATTTTTCATCACCCATAAACGCGCCGAGCGTCCCCTCCAGAACCACAGGCGTTCCATCCCGCGCTCCATTTGCGTCAGATATCGAATATACAGGCGGCCCGCCATTAATATCGAGGTCGCACGAAAAAAAGACAAATGCCAATAAAAAAATAAAATACGCTGCTATTTTCATGTTCACATCCCTATTTATGTTTATGATTGTTTTTTGACAACCCTGTCTACTTCAATCTCAATCTGCCCAAAATTTTTATCCACCTCTCCGTAAATAACCACAACATCAGAAGCCCCGACTGAAAGACCGCGCCATACATCATTATCAATTTCTATAATAATAGTGTCAGTCCCGTCCATGAACATATACTTTTCATCACCAACGAAACGCTCTATTCTGCCTTCCAAAGAAACAGGCGATTCGTCCCACATCTTCTTAGCCTCTTGTATCGAGCTAATATTGATAGACGGGCCGGTATAACCACCCCGTAGACCTTCTTGCGCTCCGGCGACACCGGTTAAAACAAATGCAGTCAACAAAACGAAAAACGAAAATCTCTTTCTCATAAAAACTCCTTAAAAGTATTATCTAAATGTACCAATAAATTGCATCACCGTCAAATTAAAATGTCATTTCACAAAAAATGTAACAACCTCGCAACGGCGAGAAGCCCCCCCCCCCCCCACCCACCCACTAACGCAGCACTTCCCGCGTAAGTTTGGAGAGCATTTTGGCAAGGTCGGGCACCGGCGTGTCCATGCCGTTTTTAAGCCATTCCTGAACGAGCGCGAGAACACCGCTAATCAAAAAAACAAAACTGTATTTGCGAACTTTTTCGTTTTCCAATTTTACGCCGGCAGCCGCAATAAATTGACTCGAGCCTTCGATACCGTGCCGTATAAATTTTTTCTGAAAAGCGCGGTCGCCGTTTTCGCTCAATAAAACTTGAATCGAATTACTGTTATCGGCGATATATTGCAAAATGTCATGCAGGATGGAAAGATTATCCCGGTTGCGGGATTTTTGCGTCATGCGGATATGCGACTGAACAATTTTATCCGCTTCAATATGCGTCTGCTCCTCTATTTCGCGCAGGAGGTCAAATTGATCGTTGTAATGCGTGTAAAAAGTTGAGCGGGAAAGCCCCGCCGCCTCGCATATTTCTTTAATAGAAATATGCAAAATAGACTTTTCTTTCATAAGCGCAAGAAGACTGTCTTGCAGCACTTTTCGCGTAAACCGCACTCTTATATCGGTCTTTTCCATTATTTTTCTCCCATATATAATTCCGCCAATTTTGTAGAGATACCGGACAAAATACAACACAATGTCCAGTTTCAATACATAATAAGCATATTTTATGCTTTCAGTTAAGTCGCGCTGCACAATATCTTTTAGCATATCTCACAAAATGCTTTGCGTTTTGTAGTTGCCAGTAGAAGCGGAAATATTTCCGCCGTCTAAATTTGTTATATCAGTGAGGAAAAAGAGAAAAAATGGCAAAGAAAATTTTTGCGCTTTGTTCGATGATGTTGGTGTGCGGCGCGGCACTCTTCGCGCAAGAAGAAGAAAATTCCGGGAAAAAGCCGGGTATTTTAAGCGCGGGACTAGGCGGCTCGTTTTCGGCGGACTTTTCCAGCTATTCGTTGACCAGCGCCGGAAAAGATGCTCTGGGCGATGAAAATTTGACCCAAATCGGCGGCGGATTTTTTGCGTTTTTTGACATTAAGTATGTTGAATACGACATCGGCATGAGTTTTTTGAAAGATACGGAAGCCGGTATGTCTATGACCGGTTTAGAAATGCAGCTGCTTGGAAAATATCCTTTTGCCGCCGGCGGCAGGCTTACAATGCTTCCATTAATTGGTGTTGATTTCAAAATGATTCTCGCGCAGAATCCGGCCATTGACGGCGAAAGCTCCGTTGAAATGCTTAGCAATGTCTGGTTTAAGTGGGGCTGGGGCGCGGATATTGCGCTCACCGAAAGAATCTATCTGCGGCCTAGAGTTCTTTATGGAATTGGCACAAATTCAAAGTCGCAAAAAGAGCAAATAGACCACGCTAACAGGACCGCCGAACTGATTGAAAAAATTATCAATCATGGTTTTGATATAGGTTTTGCGGCGGGATACCGGTTTTAGGAATGATCGGAGCGAAAATATCCACGAATTAACGCGAATTAACGCGAATATTCGCGAATGACGGCGGCGTGTATTTGGGCGGGCTTAGCGGCGGGGATGCCCCCCCCCCCCCCGCCTTGAATCACGGCGTGTAGTTAATGTTCGCTTTTGCCGCCTGAATGTGTTGCAGCCGCCGGGGAATGACGTAAAGTTTGCCGTCTTTTATGAAACGCGCCCCGGTTTGCTTAAAAACAAAAGGGACGCGGGCCGCCGCGCACTGATCGCGTAACGATAAAAACCACTCGTAACGGCAGGGACGGGCGTTTTCACCGGATTCGCCGCCGGCGACCACCCGCTCCACGCCGCGAAAAAGGTGGGCGGAAATATCCAGCGGCGAAAGCAGCGGTTCGTGGATAAACACCTTGCGCGCGGCGGGTATATCCCGAAAGAAAGGAAGCCGCTCGCCGGCGCGGCGCTGGTTTTCGCAGGTAACGCCAATGGTCACATTTTCGTAGCCCGCCCCCCAATCGGCGGGAATACACTCGCGGAAACGTAAAATGCGCTTAGTAATAAAGAAAAACGCGCAATCACCGCGCTCCCTCATCATGCGCCACGCCTCCCGCCGCCACATATCCGCCCCGGCGTCCTCCAAAAAAAAATCGGAGCTGAAACACGTCCAAAACTGAGAGCCGGACGGGTACTTATAATCACCGTTCGCGTATCGTTCAAGCGGCATATCAAACAGGACGGTTTTTCGCACATCACGGCTGTCGCGCCCCCATTTTTTATCGCCCCGGTACACATAACAGTTTTGGCAGCCCTCGCTGTATTTAAGACAGCCGTGCCACAGATTCCACATCACGCTCTTAGGCGCCGCCGTCTTTGGCGGCGGCAAATCGTCAAAAAGAAATCCACCTTCGTTTTCGAGTCGCGCATCCGGCATACGAATATTGTGTAAAAATAAATGCAAAAATGGCAAGCCGGCGCAGAGAAATTTTTCAAATAATTTTAGCGCGTTTTTTGCGGAGTTCCGCACCCGGCCGCCGGGCGACCCCGCCTGTTCGCTATGTTCCGCGCTAGCCTCCCGCAACACATAGGTGTGGAGTTTCGCCGCGCGAAACTCCGAAAGCTCAACGCGCCGCGTTGAGCCAATCGCCTTGTAACAAAAATCATACGGGGGTAAACTCGAATTTATGAGAACATTAGGTATAAATATAGGCTCTACAAGCTTAAAAATGGTTTTAATAGAAGGGGCGGAAGAAGGAGCGCCTAACGTCGTTTGGAGCGCGACAACGCCGCATGAAGGCAACTTCGCGGCGGCGGTGAATAAACTTCTGTCCGAAGGAAAGATAGCGGAAGGAACACCCGCGCTCGTAACCGGAAACGAGGGACGATTCATGTTCGCGGCGGCGGGGACTCTGGAACCGCTTTGCGTAGAAGCCGCTCTAAAGGCGCTCAATATAGAAGGAGAAGCGCCGTCCGCCGTTGTAAGCATGGGCGGCGAAGATTTAGTTGTATACTCGCTGGATGAGAAGGGCAAAATCATCAACAATTTTTCGGGCAATAAATGCGCGTCAGGAACCGGCGAATTTCTTAAACAACAGCTTGCACGCATGGATATGACACTGGACGATATAAACAAGGTAAGCCCGGACGCGGTTGTATATCCGCTTTCCACCCGCTGTTCAGTGTTCATGAAAAGCGACTGTACGCACCGCCTTAACAAGCGGGAGGCGACAAAAGACGACATTGTTGTCTCACTGTCCGACGTTATGGCGGTTAAAGTAATCGACTTTTTGAAACGCGCAAAAGTAACCAAGGGGCGCGTTATACTAACCGGCGGAATCACGCTGAACAAACACATCATACGCTTTGTGCGGGAAAAAGCGCCGCAAATAGATTTCATCATCCCGGAAACCGCGCCGGTTTTCGAGGCTTTCGGAGCCGCGGCGCTGGCGGCGGCATCCGGCAGCCCGCTGCCCGCGCCCGAAAAACTGCTAAAAAGCAGTGAAATACGCTTCGGCGCGCTAGGCGCCTTTAGCGACTGGAATGACAAAGTACGCTTCTTTGAAAAAAGCGAAGGCAAAGTACAAGCCGGACGGCAATACATACTAGGAGTGGACGGCGGCTCGACAACAACGAAAGCCTGCCTAATAGACGCGGAAACTAACGAAGTTGTCGCAAGCCATTACGGACGCACACACGGCGACCCGGTAAAAGCGCTGAAAGAATGTATCAAAATCATACAGGATAAAGTTTTGGCGGATACCGGAAGCACAGAGACTGACATACGCTATTGCGCCGCCACCGGATCTTCCCGTGAAATACTCGGCGTGTTTCTGGAAACATCAGGTGTTTACAATGAAATAATAGCGCACGCGGCGGGCACAACATACTTTGACGCGGACGTGGAGACCATATTCGAAATCGGCGGACAAGACGCGAAGTACGTACTCCTTAAAAACGGAGTCCCAATCGATTACGCCATGAACGAGGCTTGCTCCGCCGGAACCGGCAGCTTCCTAGAAGAATCCTCATCCGGCGACCTTTCAATACACAACGCCCGCGATATAGGACCCATAGCGCTTAAAGCCGATCACCCGCTGAAATTCGGCGAACACTGCTCGGCGTTTATCAACTCCGACATACGCAAAGCGGTTCAGCAAGGCGCGTCAAAAGAAAACATAACAGCCGGCGTAATTGGCTCAATCGTGGCAAATTACCTAAACCGTGTCGTCGGCAATCGAACAATAGGCGGAAAAATCTTTCTGCAAGGCGGCGTCGCCAAGAATCCGGCGGTACCGCTCGCTTTCGCAATGATGCTGAACAAAGAGATACTAGTGCCCCCTTCGCCGGAACTAATGGGATGTTTCGGCGTAGCGCTGCTCGCAAAACGCAAACACGCGGAGGGGCTTTTAGCCGAAAAACCGCTAAACCTCGATGTGCTTTTGGAACGCTCCATCGTGTATGAACGGGTTTTTGAATGCAAAGCCTGCGAGAACCACTGCCCAATACAGGTGCTGGGAGTAGGCGGCAACAAGTATATGTTCGGCGGCAGATGCAACAAATATACTAATATGCGGAAACAAGTAAAAGACGCGCCGGTTTTCGATTATGTTGAAAAACGCCAAAAAATGCTGTTTGTAGAATACGCCGCGCCGCCGCTGGAAACTGAAAAAACAAAACGTGATTTTGTCGTTGGAATACCGAAAGCGTTTTCGGTTCATACACTTTACCCGCTGTACTCGTGGTTCTTTTACGAACTAGGCATAAAAATCTTCCTTTCCAGCGAGGTAGCGCATCAAGGCGTGGCTCGCGCCGAATCAACATACTGCTTTCCGGCGGAAATAGCGCACGGCGCGGTGCAGGACTGCCTTGATAAAAACGCGGACTTTGTACTGTTGCCGCACTTCCGCGATATGCCAAGCTATGAAAGCGATGTTCACGCAAACTTTTGCCCAATCACGCAAAGTCTGCCATACTATATAGAAAAAGCGTTTTCAAACGTCGATAAAAAGCATTTTTTACCGCTTGTAGTAAGTTTTAAGTTCGGCGATGAAAAGGCGCTTGAGCATTTTTGCGCAATGGCGGCGCGGCTTGGGATTAGCGCTGAGGAAACACGGCGGGCTTTTTACAAAGCTCTGGAAAAACAAACCGCGTACTTCACCGCCTGTAGAAAAATGGGAATAGAAGCCCTTGAAGAAGCCCGCAAGTCCGAAAGACCGGTTATCGCGCTTTTGGGACGACCGTACAACGCCTTCACAGCGGAAGCGAATATGGGTATCCCGCGAAAATTCAGCACACGAGGTTATTCTATCATACCATTCGACATCCTGCCTTTTGAAAACGAAAAGATTTTTCCGAATATGTACTGGTATTACGGACAACAAGATGTTAAGGCGGCGGCTTTTCTTAAAAACGAGCCCAACATCTACGTTACCTATGTTACAAACTTTTCATGCGCCCCCGATTCGTTCATTTTACACTACCTAAAGTGGGAAATGGGGCAAAAGCCCTTCCTTGTGCTGGAACTTGATTCACACTCGGCGGACGCCGGCGTGGATACTCGCATCGAGGCTTTCCTAGACATCATTGACGGCTACCGTTCAAAGAAAGACGAGCTTAGGGCAGACCGTTACAGCAACGGCTGGCGTTTTGTGCAGTCTGATCTGACCCTTGTAAACGACAAAACGGACGAAAAACTAGAAATTAAAGGGAACAAACGGATAAAACTGCTGCTGTCCAACATGGGGGCTATTTCTACAGAATACATGGCGGCGGCAATTCGCAGTCTTGACATCAACGCCGAGGCGCTGCCCGTGGCGACAGCAAAGACAGTGCAAATGGCCCGCGCCCACGCCTCCGGGAAGGAATGTGTGCCCAGCCACCTTGTTCTAGGCAGCGTTCTGGAATATATGGCGAGCGAAAAATACCGCAAGGACGAACTGTATATTGTTTTTGTGCCGATTACGACCGGTCCTTGCCGCACGGGACAGTATTTTGTGTACTACGAAAACCTATTCCGCGATATGCGGCTTGAAAATGTTGTCGTCTTTATACTCTCCGCCGATAATTCATACACCGAGTTGGGACCGGGTTTCGCCGCGGAGATGTGGAAGGGTTTGGTGATAGCCGATTACCTAAAAGATGTTCAAACAGCTCTAAAGGCGACGGCCGTCAATCCCCAAAAAGCGTTGACAGACTATGAAAAATCATGGCGGCGTGTAATGGAAGCGGTGGAAAAACGCCCCAAAGAGATATGGAGCGAATTGAAAAAAACCGCCGCTGTGGTAAAAAGCATCCCGCTGAAACGGCGAGCGGCGGACTGCCCGCGTGTTCTGATTGTTGGTGAAATTTATGTTCGGCGGGACGATTTTGCCGTAGGCGAGCTTACAGACCTATTGAGCGAGCGCGGCGTTGTGGTAAAAGTCTCCGGCATCGCCGAATGGATACATTACCTTGATTTTGTACGCGAGTACGCGCTAAAAAAACTGATAGGACTGAAAGAGCCGGGTGCGCGTTCCAAGCTCTTAAAGCTGCGTATTGAGGAATGGTGGAAACATCATATCGAAAAAAAGACACTCGCCATCCTTGAACCTACCGGTCTCATTCCCAAAACGCCGCATGATATGCGTGAAATCATGGAAAATACACAAAAATACTTCGTGAACCTTGAACTTAACTCCGAGATTGCCGTTTCGTCCGGTGTCGCCGCCACAGCGATGGAACAGGGGTACAGCGGCATTGTAAACATCTCGCCCTTCGCCTGTCTCATTGGCCGCGTCATCGAAGGGCTTTTTACTCCATGGGCGCGCGAGCGGAACTATCCGGTTTTATCCGTAGAGGTGGACGGCAACTTGCTGCCGCCTAACATCGTGAATAAGCTAAATATCTTCATGGTGAACGTGCTCCGGTTCCGCGGTAAAGGCGATACTTCAGCGTTGGTAGACAAGGTCGATCCGCAGCCGGCGGCTTAGT
>JAIRZA010000005.1 GCA_031267475.1 Spirochaetaceae bacterium
GCGGCGTTTTCCCGCGTCTCGGTAACGGCTAGGATTTCGCCTTCATCCCGGTATACGGCAAGCACCTCTCCCGCAAAGAGCGCGTCTACACATTCTTTCCAAGTATCATAGGTTTTAACGGTTGCGTTGGGAAAATTGGTGTTTGCGTACCCAATATATGAAGAATTTTTTATGACAGCCATGCTGCCTGTAAACCGCTTTGCGAACAGTGGTAAATTTTCTTCAGAAGTTATTTTTGCTAATTCCAGCCTGTTGAAAAGGAGCGCTTGTCTAAAGACTATATACGGGCGGGTATAGCGCACCATCGCCGCCCGTTTTATTGTACGGCTTAATTTGCTCAAAGCTACATCAACTTCTTTGTTGGCTACTTTAAGCACAACATCGTCAAAACTTACCGCCTCGCGGTTAAACACGGCGCGGACTCCCAAACGGTTCGCTATTTCGTAGGCAATCTCTACATCAAGCCCTATTAAACGCCCTGATTGTTCATCCTTATAGAAGAAGGGTTTTTGATCCGCGGCGGTCATTCCAAAAACGATATAACCCCGTCCAAGGATGGAGCCTATTTCTTCAGGGTAAGACTGTATTCCGGTCGTGGTGGAAAGGGCGATACGTTCATTTTCCTCCGTTAGCTGTTCGATAATCTCAAGCGGGGTCGCGGTCATTGATGTAGTAACAACAACCTCCATTCGCTGCCCGCAGGAAAGAAAAAGCATCGCCCACAGCGCCAAATGCCACGTATTTTTTAACAATTATATTTTATCCTCTCGCTGACCCTAAAAGGATTCAGAGATTTTCTTGCATTTATCGGCAGAATTAAGATAATTCCTTAGAATTATCTTAAAGGTTTTGCGGACGCACGGCAACCACCGGACACAGAACTAGGGCGACGCCGGTTCTTTTGCTTGTTCATTTGGGCCGGAATCGCGTTTTGCGACAATCGCTGTAATCGCGCTGTTTGTATAAACCGCAGTCAGTGTCGAGAGAGGATCTGCGATTGGGTCTATGGCTATGAAAATAAGCAGCACCGTTTCTACGGGAAGGTTTAGAAGACCAAGTACGATACTCAGCATGGAAATACAAATGATACCGGAAGAAATGCCCGCTGTCGCGGTACCGGCTATGATTACTCCAAAAAAAACAATGACATAGCTTAGCGGGGTAAACTGCGCTCCATAAAGTTGCGCTACAAAGAAGGCGGCGATGCCGAAGTACAGAATGAACGCGAAACGGCTTAAAATTATTCCCAAAGGCAGGGTTAGGTTTACCTGATATTTATTAAAGCCAAGCCTCCGGTGCAGACTGTTGATGGCGCTCGGCAGCGTCGCCATTGAATTCCGGCTGGCCAAAGCGAGTACGACAGGCTCGAACATTATGGATAAAACCTTGAAAGGATTTTTTTCTCCCGACCTTAGCCATATAATAATGGTGGAAGCGATAAACAAAAATACTGTGCCGGCAAAGTAAAGGAATATGAATTTTGACATCGCCATGAATAGCTGAACGCCGGCATCGGCAATTTGTTCAGCCATAATACAGACAAGCCCCACGGGAAGCAAATATAGCGAAGAATTTACTAGCTTTTGAAATGCTTCGAAGATAGCCGAAAACAGGTTGATTAACAGTGTCGCCGAATCTTCTTTTAGGAGACCGATAGCAATCCCAAAGGTTATGGAAAAAAAGACAACCGCCACGGTGTTTCCAAGCGAAAAGGCTGAAAAGACGTTTGCGGGCACCATGCCGGTAAAAAGAGAGGCAAGAATGCTTTGCCGCAACGCTTCGGGAAACGCTGATGCCGCGAGTTTGATTTCAATGGCGTTCGGCTGGGAATCCGAAGAAACAATGTTGGTCAGAAGCAAGCGGGTGTTTTGGTCAAGTCCGGCGCCCGGTTTTCCCAGGCTTCCAAGCAGGATGCCCGTAACGGCGGTAATAATGATACCGGTAAGGAATATGAGTATTAGCTTTTTTACAAAGCGTCCCCCCCCCCCCCCCGTGTCTATTGCGTATCAATTTGCCGATGCTTGATGCTATGGCGGTGATAATTATTGGGATTACCGTCATTTGCAGGTAAAAAAGATAGATTTGTCCCGGAACGGCGATTATCTTTGCGAAATTTTCAACATCCAGAAAAGTCGAAATCGGAATATTATAAAATCCTATGACACCGCCGATAGCGGCGGATGCCAATATTACAAATGGGTTTTTTAGTATTGCCGCTTTCACTGTTTGCGTGTTCCACTAAAATGTTTTTTGACTATTCGCCAGACTTCAAGTTCTTCACTGTGCTGTCGCAGATAGTCGTCTAAAAAAGTGTTCAACCATGCTTCCAGCAGAGGCGCGTCATGCGCGACAGCCATGGCTATTGGGTCTTGTTTGTCGCTGATGAAAACGGTTTTCATCAGCATGGCGGCGTTTTCCCGCGTCTCGGTAACGGCTAGGATTTCGCCTTCATCCCGGTATACGGCAAGCACCTCTCCCGCAAAGAGCGCGTCTACACATTCTTTCCAAGTATCATAGGTTTT
>JAIRZA010000006.1 GCA_031267475.1 Spirochaetaceae bacterium
ACAAGCAAAGCTTGTCCAGCAACTTATGAAAACCGCAGTTTTGTCGTCATCATGACGCGCCCATAGGGCGAAAAACTGCAAGAGCCTGTTACAAAATAACCGATTTTGGAACAGGCTCGACTGGGTGAAATTATTTATTTGGTCCTAACTTGCGGCTTCAATCCCGGCGGAGCTTTTGCGGAGCTACAAGGTTGATCAACTTTCGGGCGGTAATTTTTCCAGGATCAATAACAGGCGCATAAAAATCTGCGGGATTTATGGCGAGAGGGAGTTCGGTGCATCCAAGAATGACCGCTTCCGCGCCGCGATCCAGGAGTTTAGAGACTTCATGGTGCAGAATACGTTGAGCTTTGTCATGCACCGGAGAGGAATGAGCCTTAATGCCGAAATCTTTTGAATAAATCGCTTCGTGTATTTGTTCCCGCTCTTGTTCTTCCGGTTCTATCAAGGAAAACCCATCGCCGGCTTTAAAATACTCATGATAAACCCTGCTATTGTATGTGCCTTTGCTTGCCAAATAGCCGATGCGTTTGATGCCGGGCAAATTTTGTTTTATATGCGACACACAGGTTTCAAGCATATTTACTATCACAAGGCCGGGTAGATTTTCATGAACCATGTCGATAAAGGGTGTAAAAATAACACCTGAATGAGCCGTGTTGCAAGGAATGCTCGCGTATTTTACCCCTACGACATGGAGTCGTTTCGCGCACTCAAACATGGCGAAAGCCGGGTTTTCCGGCGCGTTCCCCAAAATGAATTCCGTTCTATCTTGGATTAGGACGGGGCAAGAAAGTAGAATTGCGCTGATATGCTCCTGATCCCGCGAGGCGACAGTATTGTCCAGAATATTCTTAAAGAAATCCAGTCCCGCATAAGGACCGACTCCGCCTATAACACCGATAAGAGGATTTTCCTGTGTTTCCATTTTTGTATATCTCCCATGATTTTTTAATAGGATAAGACTATTTCAAAACTTCAATTTTGGAATAGTCTTATCTGCTGTTTAACGTTTCGCGGTTTACCTTTTATTTTATTGTTGACACATAGACGCCATTCCAGTCGTTAGGCGGCGACTTCTTTTTGTAATTTACGCAACGCCGGTACATGACAATGCTTGGCGTATCGTGCGGACGGTATTTTAGCACAGCTCTGAAACATTTGATTGCTTCGTCCCATTTTCGCTCAAAATAATAGGCTACACCATCTTCATAATAGTTGAATAGTTTTCGTATTGTTTTCTCGATATCATTTTTTTCGGAATACAGTTCATAGATTGTCAGGCTTTCTGAGCGTCCGACAACGGCTATTTTATCCAACATACGGAATTCAAACATATTGTGGCAGCGGTCATAGGTACTTTCGCTTACGAGAATTTTGGTTCCGTAAATTTTATTTATCCCTTCAAGCCGGCTTGCCACATTAACGTGATCGCCTATTACGGTGTAATTAAGCCGCTCCGTGTAACCCATGTTGCCGACTATCACGTCGCCGGTATGTATACCAATGCGTGTGAAGAATGGATATTTTTCCATATTTTTCCACTGCCGGAACATGGTTCTGAGCATTTGTTGAATTTGAACCGCGCTTCGGCAGGCGCTCTCAGCATGATTTTCATTTTTTACGGGAGCGCCCCAAAAAGCCATAACCGAGTCGCCGATATATTTATCGATAGTTCCCTTGTTTTCAATAATTACTTTTGAAACACTTTCAAAATACGTACACAAATCTTTTATGAGCTCTTCGGGGTCTTCTCTTTCCGAGATGGATGTAAAATGAGCAATATCGCTGAAAAGCATAGTCAACTCTCGCTTTTCACCGCCTATCTCGGCGGTTATTTCTTCATTCATCAGCTTCTCTACCAAATCGGAAGGTACATAACGCTTGAAATTCTTTAAGCCTTGCTTCATCCCTTCAAAAGATTCCCGCATATTGATGATTTCCAAAAACCGTGTATTGACGTTGGTATCCGAATCAAGCTGGAACGACCTTACTTTGCTCATTTCATCAGAAAGCACCTGCATTGGGGATGCTATCGCCTTTGCAAGCAGCGAGCTGAAAATTATGATGAGCAACAGGACGCCAATTGAGAAAAATGTAGTTTGATACAGGCTGCGGTTTATGTTTCCAACAATATCATTTTCAGGAATAAAGATACCTATCGAAAGGTCCAGCCCTGAGCCTATATTAACCGGAGAAATAACAGATTTGAAGCGCTCGTTGTTGAATTTAATGGTGTGAATACCATCGCCTAGTTTCAGTGTATCGCGTAAAATAGTCCGCCCTGTTTCATCGGGATAGGAGTCAATGTTTCTGATAGAGTAAGTTGTATTCTTGCCATCAGGGATGATCTCAAACAAATTTTTTAGGTCGCCGGCGCTTTTTGCTTGCAGGGCTACCAGATTCTCGTTTCTGTCGAGGATAACTATGCGGGTTCCCGGCGTGGGCTGCATGGTTCCAAGGAAGGTGGAAAGTTCGCTTACGGAAATGTCGATGGAGTTTACTCCTTCAAGAGTACCCCGTTTATTGTACATGGGAATAGAGCAGGTGAATCCCGGCAGATGGTCGGTGGCAAAGATATAGACCGGGGTCCATATCATGTTTTTTGCCGCCGCCGCGCTGGTGAACCATATTCGGTTGCGCGGATCGTAGCCGCTTAGCGCCGGATCGGTAGTGTTCGGGTGAGTCCCATAGTAGGCAAAATTAGCGTGCTCCCATAATATGGATATTTTGCTTCCGTCATTACTAACAGTTCGCTGCGAAAAAGTGCCGTCTTCCATCTTGTTCAGCATGATAAGATTGCCGAAAGCATCGGCGTAGTAAATCATCTTCATTTGGGTGTATTTTCTCATCAAATCATCGTAAATCTCAAAAGCTCGCTGCTTGTCCGCCTCATCGTTTATAGGATCGGCAAAATATTGAGGCGTCATGAAAGCAAGGGTTTTATTTACCTTTTCTACGGGGATGAAGTAATCCAAGGTCTTGTTCTGCACCGAATTCTGTATTTCGGAAATCAAAGATTCCGAAAGTTCCTGCGCGTTTTTTTTCGAACTGAACCACATAACGGAAAGTATGATGGCGGCGGCGACAATCAAAAAGAAGGCATTGATAAATATGATGCCGTGTATTACGCGAATATTGCCAAAAGATTTTAATTTTTTTCGGCGGCCGGTTTTCCCCTGCCCCGCATCGATAGTATCCGCGGCAATCTTTTTTTGAAACGGAGGCGGGATTGAGGACGAGTAGGTTGCGGTTGCGGCAGGTATTACGGCATCCGCGTGAGCTTCTATAACCTCAGTAACATCAAGAACATCGGGGATGTTGAGAGGAGTGTCATGAACACCGGCAGGGGCATCGGGGATACTGTAACAAACCGCGTCCGCCACGTCTATTACCTGCGTGTCATCCGATTCCTCCGCCTGAGGAGAAGTATCGCGATCTACGATAACTGCTGTGGTGGCTATGTTCGCGTAAACAAGGAGCAGTGTTCTGAAAGGGTCGATAATGGGGTCTATGGCCATGAAAATGACCAACACCGCCTCGACAGGAAGATTTAAGGGCCCTAGCGCTATGCTTATTACAGAAATAGTAACGATGCCGGAGGCTCCCGCCGTTGCGGTGCCGGCGAGAATTGTTCCAAGAAAAATAATTATATAGCTTGTTGGACTAAGCTGCGCCCCGTAAAGCTGGGCTACGAAAAAGACGGCGATTCCAAAGTAAAAAATATTTCCAAAACGTCCTAGCGTCATGCCTAAAGGCAGGGTAAGATTTACCTGATTCTTATTGAAGCCAAGTCCATGGTGAAGGCTTTTAATGGCGCTTGGAAGCGTGGCCATGGAGTTGCGTGTGGCTAAAGCGAGCACTACCGGTTCAAACATTGTTGACAAAACTTTCAGAAAGTTTTTCTGCCCTGATCGCCGCCAGATGATAATGGTGGAAACTATAAACAAAAATCCCGTGCCGATGCAGTAAAGGAATATGAATTTCGACATCGCCATAAATATCTGGATGCCGACTGCGGCTATTTGTTCGGCCATGAGGCAGATAAGACCGAATGGAAGCAAGTACAGCGAAGAATTCACCAATTTTTGAAACGCTTCAAAAATCGCGGAAAGCATATTGATTAAGAGTGTCGCCGAATCATCATTCAGAAGCCCTATCGCAATTCCAAAGGTTATAGAAAAAAAGACAACAGCCATGGTGCTTCCCAGCGAAAGAGCCGAAAAAATGTTTGAAGGCACCATACTGGTAAAAAAATTGGTAAGGTTGTTTCGTTGTAGTGTTTCTGGCAGCGCGGTCGCCGAAAGGCTCACTTCCAGAACATCCGACTGAGGCTCTGAGGAAATGAGGCTGGTTAGAAGCGAGCGGGTGTTTTGATCGAGCCCCGCACCCGGTCTTCCTAGACTTCCAAAAAGTATTCCTATGACGGCGGTGATACCGATACCGGCAAGAAAGACTAGGATGAGCCTTTTTACGAATCCGTCCCCGCTTTTATTACGTACCAGCTTGCCGAAACTTGACGCTATGGCGGTGATAATTATTGGGATTACCGTCATTTGCAGGTAAAAAAGGTAGATTTGTCCCGGAACGGCGATTATCTTTGCGAAACTTTCAATATGCAGAAAGTTCGAAATCTGTGAGTTGTAAAGTCCTATAGCGCTGCCGGCAACGGCGGCGGCCAATATTACCGCGGGGTGTTTTAATACTGCTGCTTTCATAATTTATCAATTTCTCCGAAATGCTTTTTGACGATACGCCATGTCGCAAGCTCGTCATTGTGCTGGTGTAAATAGTCGTCTAAAAAAGTGTTCAACCATGCTTCCAGCAAAGGCGCGTCATGCGCGACAGCCATAGCGATTGGGTCTTGTTTGTCGCTGATGAAAACGGTTTTCATCAGTATGGCGGCGTTTTCCCGCGTCTCGGTAACGGCTAGGATTTCGCCTTCATCCCGGTATACGGCAAGCACCTCTCCCGCAAAGAGCGCGTCTACACATTCTTTCCAAGTATCATAGGTTTT
>JAIRZA010000033.1 GCA_031267475.1 Spirochaetaceae bacterium
AATCCCAAAGCCACAATTTTTGATAGCTTCATTCTTCTCTCCTCCAATGTGATTGAAAATTTTCTAAATTATAATACGCTCTGTTATTATTTGTCAAAGAATTTATTTACCGCTTTACAAAAAAGCGGCCGAAGTGTCGTCTTTACCGTGGAAGGTGGTAATGTCCAGAAAATTTCGCCCGTCATCTAGGGGTATTACATCCGGGGATGCCGACGCGGAAGGCTTAACACACAGGGTGTGTTAAGCCTTTCGCGTTTTACTAATTCTCTATGTATATGTACGGGAAGCGGACGATTACGATACCGCTTGCGCCGCTGCCGCCGGCAGTGCCACTCCCCCCGCCGCCTTGTCCGCCGCCGCCGGGAATAGTCGCGCTGCTACCGTTACCATTGATAGCCCCGCTGTTTCCGCCGGGCGCGTATTCTATGTTGTCAATATCGGGAAAGGCACGACCGTTTCCGCCAGATACCACACCTATTATTTCGTTTATCGCATCTAGCGAAGGATTACCAGAAGGCGGAATAGTTGACATACCGTTGTTTCCAGCGCCGCCGCCGCCGCCGCCCCTGTTGCCGCTTGATGAATCGCCGCCCCGATAGCCGTATGCGGTGTAACCGGTATAGGTTGTTTGCGCCGGCGCGCCGCCGCCAAATGTTGTAGTTCCACTCCCCGCGCCTGCTCCGCCTCCGGATCCGCCGCTTATGCCGTGGCCGTCCGAAGTACCGTTGCCTCTTCCTCCCGCCCCTCCTCCAGTTGCGGTTACATTGCCAAACTTTGAATCCTTGCCCGATGCGCCATTGCCCCAGGCGCCGCCTCCATTTCCGCCTGCGCCTACTATCACTTTGATAGTGCTTCCACCGGTCAATGTTACATAATTGCCATACTGAACGCCGCCGCCGCCCCCGCCGCCGCCGTTATCGTTGCCGCCTCCTCCGCCGCCCCCGCCGCCGCCGGCTACAATCAAAACTTTTCCGGCGGGAGAGTATCCCGGAATTGTCATTGGGAAGTATCCCGAATTCATCGTAAGGGCGTTTTCTCCAGATACCGTGAATTTGTGGATTTCGTCAAAGCCGTATAGGGTGCTTACATATTCAACTTCACCGCCGGAAGCCGCCGCCGGAATTGTTGCGGCATTGTGGGCAATCCATTGAACGTAAAAGCTATTCGCCGCGATTGTTTCATTTCCGTTCGCAAGTTTGCTTCCGCCGGAACGCGCCGTATACCAGCCTTTGGCGGCATAACCTGCTCGCATGGGCGTTTCCGGCGGCGCAACGCTTGAACCGTAGCTTACTTCCACAGTCGAAACAACCGTGTTGTCATTGTTGCCGGTGTTCATATAAAAAGTTACCATGTATGACTTTCCAAGCCAATGCGCGTAAACCGTCCGCGTCTCCGCAATGGTCGCCGAAGGCGTGTACCGCCCGCCCTCCGCAGTATACCAGCCTGCGAATGTGTAACGCGGGTGTTCGGGATCGGCAGGCGGCGTAAGCGGCGTTTCGCAGTCGCCGGGTATCGCTACAGTAGGGGGTTCATTCTGAGAATCGGGGTCGTTTGCCGGATAGTTGTAATTAAAGCTCAGGGTATGTTCAATAGGCCGCCAATGGGCGTACAGCGTTTTTTCCATTGTTATGGGTTCGGCGGGGTCAAACTTCACGCCGCCGGAGGCGCTGTCGTACCAGCCTTCAAGACTATAGTTGTACCGCTCGATGTTCGCGTCTGCTTCCAACAGCCCATCCTGCATAGTCAACACATCGCCCTCGCCGTTCATATTGACTACAGGCACGACTATTTTACGATATACACCTTCGTTTTTTGCGTCGTTGTAGTTGTACATCAGTGTTATTTCATGCGCTAGTCCCTTGTCGTCGGGGTTGTCGGAATAGCACACGTTTATTATATAATCCTGTTTGTATTCATCGCCGTCCAAAGCAAGGCTTACAGTTATAGTCTTTTTTTGATACCGCGCCCCGTCAACGTAAAACTTGGTTCCTGCGTCTCCGCTTAACTTCGCCAGCGGGTTGACGGGAGACGCTATTATGACGACATCATGCTCTATCAGAGTAACCGCGTGCGGCGCCGTTTTACTTACGTCCAGCGACTTGGAGTAATTCGTATAAAGCCCATTTTCAACACCCCTTATCATTAATTCGGCGAGCGAAAGATCGGGGGCGCGTTTCACTATCAAAGCGTAGCTTTTCCCGGCGCTGCCGTCGCTGGAACTGACAGTGATTCCAAAGCGGTTTTCTCCCTCGTTTAGCTGTATGTCTTCCAAAAGCTCACTTTCACCGTCAAGTTTTGGAATGGCTTGTATGTCATTGGGTTTAGCTAAAATCTGAATTATTTTCGCTTGATTTGGCACTGTTACAGTATATTCGGTCTGTTCGGCGACTATCTCGCTTTGCGACAGTTCGCTTCCGCCGGAATAAATGATTATGGAGGAAAGGGTTGCGTCGTTTGAGCCTGCAAACTCTCCGTATTCAGCGCTTAAATTTACATCCGTGCCGGGCATGGAGAACTTCCATCCCCCCCCCCCCCCCGGAATTTTTTATTATGTTTAGCGTTTTTTGTCCGTTGTTATATGTGCCTGTAAGGGCGGTAATTATGTATGGTTGGATGTTTTCGTCTGTTTGAGCGATTTCTTCGACTGTTTCTGGTGTTTCCGGCGGAAGGTATTTAACGCTTACCGCCGCCCCCGCTCTTGCAGGATTGGGGCTTACGGACAGACTGCCTTTACTGTTTGCTTCCGGCAGTATTACGTTGTACTGCCGTACAGAATGGTCAACAGGATACAGCGAGCTGTAATCAATATCATCAGTATCCGCGTCTGTTTCGCAGCTTGTGAACGCTAAAGCGCAAATTATGGCGGCGGCCGCAAGCAGTGATATGTTTTTAATTTTTCCCATAAATCCTCCGAATTTCCGGTGTTTAACCAGCAGATTGTTTAACCAGTAAATACGAGTAGTCTAGCATTTTTCTGTAAAAAAAACAAGTATCATGTTCGAAGAAAACCGCCCGCCTGTTACAGCAAAGCGGTTTTCAATGTAGTGCAAAATCTCTTCTCACCGCGAGTTTCACCGCAGGACCGTGGCCGAGCCGCGTGGTCGCATCGGCGCCCATTGATTCGTACAAATCTTTGACATCGTTCTCATACTTATTTGCCAGCCTTATGCCGTACAAGGCCTCGAAACGCAGATACAGTTTTTCCGCAACGGCAAAATCCAGCCCGCCCCCAAGCTTGAACCACAATGCGCTAAAATCGCCGGGGCCGCCATCACCATAATACCTCCAATAGTTCCCGTCTTTGTCTTTTGCGGAAGTTACTATCTGGTAATCTATGCCCAGCAGCGGAAAAACCAACAGTTTGCTGTCTATCAAGAACGGGTACTTCACAAGGATCCCGATATTCCGGCTCATAATTGACCAGTCCATATCCTGAGAATATATTTCAGAAGACATTTTCATTTTTCCGCCGCCGCCTACCTTAATATCGACCCCGCCGCCAAAATCGCCGCCGATAAAACCGCCGGCGCCAACACTGATACCAAACTCCTGCGCAAAAATTCCGCCTGCGGCCAAGGCCGCGATAACTAATATTGTTAAACATTTTTTTGCCATATCATTTCCTATTGGCAGTAAAATTTATTCACTTTCACCTATCTCCGTTACGACCCGTATGATAACGCTATGTCACGCATCACCTCTCTTGCGGCGACAGCCGCAACCGTTATACGGAGGTAATTTTATTCGAGCGATTATAGAAAGACGGAGATAAAACCTGTCTGTGAATGAGTTGTTAAAGAGCCAAAATAAGGCTTGTATATTCGGGGGGGGGGGGGGATAAAATAGCGATAAATACCAACGGACGGCGTTGGCGTTGTCCGAGGACTTGTTTAGCTTGCGCGGTGTTAAACAAACACGCTGTTAGAAAACCGCGCCATACTAGCATAAAGCGCTGGGCGCGACATTCAAGTTCATTATTTACAGCTTTCATCCTAGTCATTATATACCGCAATAACGGTCGCTTTGTCAATAGAAAGCGAATCTTGTCAGCGGCTTTACTTTTAACGCTATATGCGGATTTTAGACCCACTTTTAGCGGCAACCGGGAGTTGCTGCGAGTACGGACACCGCCTATCCCGTTGCCGAAACCGCTTATGAATGACATTACTTGTTTTTCATTTTTAATTCCTAATCAACAACCGCGCGGCAGAGCTGCGCGGTATGTTGTTCTCATAAGGTATTGTATTCGGGTTTAATACCTCTATAATCGCGGCAGAGCCGCGGGGTATTAAACCCTCAACACGAATAAAGTTTTACCGGGAACCTATTTGCGTTATTTTCAAAAACTTCTTTTTGCGGTTTCCCCGTCAGTTCAAAGGTTAAATTAGCAGTAAAATCAAAACCTATATCCGTTTTCCCATCATCTGAAAGTTCAGCAAAGACTGAATCACAAAATTCATTGAGCGGTACGCCATGCGGGACCGCGCCGCCAAGAGATGTTTGTACCGCTGGTGGGATAAGTTCTACAACCCGGCAATTAGTTTTAGATAATGAATATCTTAAATTCATTGTGTAACTATGCAAAGCCGCTTTACAGGCGCTATAAACTGGCGCGAAAGGTAAAGGAGTATATGCCATACCGGAAGTTACATTTACAATCAAACTATTTTTGTTTTTTCTGATTAATAGAGGAATTAATAAATGGTTCAAATGTATGGGCGCTGATAATAATATATCAATTTCAGATTGACGTTCCTGCCAATTTGTATTATCTATTGCCAAAGGAATTCTGCGTTGAATGCCCGCATTATTTATTAATATATCCAAATCTGGAAAATCATTAATAATATGATTGGCTAATTCTTCCCGCCCGGTTTGATTTTTAAGGTCATTTTTGAATATATTCATTTTTGGAAAATCAGCTTTTATCTCTTTAAGCTTATTTTCCTTCCTTCCTGTAATCAGGACATTACTCCCTGCCAATAAAAAACGTTTTGCCAATCCAAAGCCGATGCCGTCACTTCCGCCAGTAATAAGAACATATTTATTTTCAAATGTCATTGATACCTTCCTTTTAATCCTTCTGGATTTTTACGGTTTTCAAACAACGTTCTCATCTGTTTACGACGTTGCGGACTTTAGTCCGATGCCAGCCCGGATAAGGGCTTTGCGGCGGCATATTGCCAAAGCATCCTTTCCGAACGAAAGGTGACCAGGGCTGGCAAAATGTGGCGGAGTTTTGGCGCGGGAATGAGCGGAGCGAATGACCTAGCCAAAACGTAGCCCGAGGGCGCTTCAGCGCCCGAAGCGTAAACAGTCCCGTTATGTGCAGTGCCTTGCTACACTATCATATTCATATGACTTAACCCAAAAGTTTTCCATACAGCACAATATGGACATAATTCATCTTCTTTAATTTTTTTCCACGGCATATTATCACAATCATTTGTGATGACAATTTTTTTATCATGTAATTCATTAGATATTAGCCGAGTGCGTTCAACCATGGTGCTACCGAGGCGGATATTTTAAGGGTTATTGAATGTAACGGGTACATGCAGGCGCGCCCGACACTGATTTTGAGAAAATCGCCTCCCTATGGGGTG
>JAIRZA010000161.1 GCA_031267475.1 Spirochaetaceae bacterium
CAAGCAAAGCTTGTCCAGCAACCTATAAAAACCGCAGTTTTGTCGTCATCATGACGCGCCCGTAGGGCGAAAAACTGCAAGAGCCTGTTACAAAATAACCGATTTTGGAACAGGCTCACATAGCAAGGGAGTAAAAATGCAAACACAGACATTGGCAATCGGCGGGATGACCTGCGCGGCTTGTTCGGCGCGGGTGGAAAAAGCGATAATCAAGGTGGCGGGCGTCGAGAACGCTTCTGTAAACCTTGCCACAGAAAAGGCGACAATCGCCTACGACCCGGCAATCGTCCGAATAACGGCTATAAAAGACGCGATAGTAAGGGCGGGCTACACGGCGCTTGACCCGCGTGAAGCCACAGCGGACAAAGACAAGCAGCGAAAAGAGAAAGAAATAAAAACTCTTTGGACAAAATTTATTGTCGCCGCCTCGTTTGGTGTTGTGCTGCTTTATATCGCCATGGCGCCCATGATAAAAGCATTCGCGCTGCCGTTCCCAAAGGCGCTGTCCCCGATGAACTTCCCCCTTGTTTACGCGCTGGCGGAGCTTCTGCTGGTAATACCAATCATCATCGCCGGAAACAAATTTTATACAACTGGTTTCAAAAACCTTATTCACGCAAGCCCCAACATGGACAGTCTTATAGCCATTGGCACATCGGCGGCGGTGATTTACAGCGTATATAACCTTGTTAAAATAGCGCAAGGCAGCTTCAACTCGGTAGAATCGCTGTATTTTGAAACCGCCGGCATGATTATCGCCCTCATACTGCTAGGAAAATCGCTGGAAGCGGCGTCTAAGGGACGCACCAACGAGGCTATCCGGCGGCTGATAGAGCTTGCCCCAAAAACCGCGACTATAGTCATAGACAATGGCGCGGGTGAATATGCCGAGAAAGAAATCTCTATAGACGAAGTGATTCCGGGCGATATAGTTCTGGTCAAGCCCGGCGCTAAAATCCCCGTGGACGGCGTGGTCATAGAAGGGCAAAGCGCTGTTGACGAGTCGATGCTTTCCGGCGAAAGTATGCCGGTAGATAAAAAGGCCGGGGATCCGGTCTATGGCGCGACTATAAACGCCAACGGTGTACTGCGGTTTAGGGTTGAAAAAACCGGCGGCAACACGGCGCTGGCGCAGATTATTAAACTTGTCGAAGACGCGCAGGGTTCCAAAGCGCCTATAGCCCAGTTGGCGGATATTGTCGCCGGATACTTTGTGCCGATAGTCTGCGCGATTGCGCTGCTTGCCGGGGTCGCGTGGTTTGCGGCGGCTTCCGCCGGTCTTGTGAACCTGCCCGCGGGGAAAAGCGCGGTGGAGTTCTCTTTAACTATCTTTATTTCCGTGCTGGTAATCGCCTGCCCCTGCGCTCTTGGCCTCGCTACGCCCACCGCAATCATGGTGGCGACCGGCAAAGGCGCGGAAAACGGCATACTGATAAAGGGCGGCGAGGCGCTTGAAACTACCCACAAGATAAAAACGATAGTCTTTGACAAGACTGGAACGCTGACGGAGGGCAAGCCCAAGGTTACCGATATTATTGTTGCGGACAGTGGTGTTTCGTCTGCCGCCGCCGTCTCCGCCGTCTCCAGCGGCGCATCGGGCGATGCGCCGGATGGCGCTGAACGGCTCCTGCCCGAAGATGTGCTGTTGCAGGCGGCCGCCTCCGCCGAGAAGGGCTCTGAGCATCCACTGGGTCAAGCTATCGTAAACGGCGCTACGAACAGGGGATTGCCGCTATACAAGGCGGAGAATTTTCAGGCTATACCGGGACGCGGTATAGAGGCGGTGGTGAACGGATGTATGGTGCTGGCGGGAAACCGGAAGCTCATGGATGAGCGGGGTATTTCGTTTACCGCGCTGGAAACAGACAGCGACCGTCTTGCGGACGAAGGTAAAACGCCAATGTATGTCGCGCTGGACGGAAAAGCCGCCGGGATAGTTGCGGTGGCGGATGTTCTAAAAAGCAGCAGCAGAGAGGCGATAGAAATTCTTCACGGTATGAATATCGAAACGGTTATGATAACGGGCGACAACAAGAAAACCGCCGCCGCTATAGCTAAGCAGGCTGGAATAGACAGTGTGCTTGCGGAGGTGCTGCCGCAGGACAAGTCCGCCGAGGTGAAGAAGCTGCAAGGCGAAGGGCGTGTAACCGCTATGGCGGGGGACGGCATCAACGACGCGCCGGCTCTTGTTCAGGCGGATGTCGGTATAGCAATCGGTAGTGGTACAGATGTTGCTATGGAATCGGCGGATATTGTGCTAATGCGAAGTGATATAATGGATGTTCCCACCGCCGTCAACTTGAGTAAGCGGACGATACGCATAATCAAGCAGAATCTGTTCTGGGCTTTCGGATACAATACGCTGGGTATTCCTATCGCGGCGGGTGTGCTGTACTTGTTCGGCGGTCCGCTTCTTAATCCGATATTCGCCGCCGCCGCTATGAGTATGAGTTCGGTGTCGGTTTTGACCAACGCGCTGCGTCTAAAGCGTTTTAATCCGTCTAAAAAGCGTCAGGGCTTGTAAAAAATTATTTAACTTAACGCTGGTTTATTAGTGTTTATTTAGGAGTGGTATAAATGAGGCTGAAATTTGTTTTAACGGGCGGAATCATGGTTATGCTTGCCGCGGTTTTAGTTTCTTGCGGGAAGCTGGATGTGGTGGGAAATGGTTCTATTGGCGCTTTCGATCAGTTGTTGCAACGGTTGCCGGCGGAGGGGGATGGCGGCGGCTGGGTGATTAACGCGCCGGACGGCGGGGCGCGCTTTTTTTGGAGCGGGGATTATTCTTCTAGTTCGCGTTATGATGTGATGATTGAATTCGACGCCGCCCCGTTTATTGTCGCTGGTCTTGATGTTGAAAAGCTTCCTTCAAACTATTTTTACAGCAATGGCTGGATAGCGACGGGTGTTAAGTTTGATGGTAAAGGGGTAAAGTCTTCAGGCGAGGCGGGTCCGCTCGCCGCCTACAAACAGATTGTCAGGTTGAATCGTCAGGTGATTGGTTATCACGCCGCGCTTGATCATTATGGTGTAAATTTGGGCGGCGGTAATCTTTTTGAGTGGGCCAAGGATATGGGGGCGAATGATAAGGATATGGTGTTTGTTCTCGACCCTGCTCCGCTCGCGGCGGCTGGTCTAAATCCGAATGTGGTTGATGGCTGGTTGTTCGCGCCGGTAACTGTGGATGATGAAAACGGCAGGCCGGTGCAAGTGGATAAGCTGCTAAAGCCTTTCGACCTGCCCCCGCCCCCGCCAGCGGGCTTCAGTCCGCTACGCGGTAGTATCCCGTAAGTCCCTACAACAAAGGCATGGAGTTTCGCTATGCGAAACTCCGGAGCTCAACGCGGAGCGGATAGAAACCCGCTGACGGGCTTGATATTCAATAATTAACGTGTTACGTTATGTAGACGGGATTATATTTTAACATCCCAAAGGAGCTTTTATGAAGAAATTTTTTTACATCTGCGTTTCATTCGCCATGCTGTTTATCATAGCCGGCTGCGCCTCAACGCCAAAGTCAACCATAAGCATTGGAAAGTCAACAGATATTCCGGATTTTGTACAAAACCAGCCAGTATCTGATACCGAGATTTACGGTATTGGCAGCGCAAGGCTGAACAACGAGGAACTGGCGCGTCAGACAGCCGAGGCCCGCGCCCGCCGCGCGATAGCCAACAATTTGAGCGTTCAGGTTCAAGGAATGTTGACCGACTATTCCCGTGAATCCGGAACCTTAAAAGAATCCGACAGCTTGATACTCACCGAGAATGTCGGACGCGAAATAACCAACGCGAAATTGAACGATGTTAAAATCCTCAAGCGCGAACGCGCCAAAGACGGTACTTGGTGGGTGCTTGCGTCTTATTCAAAAGACGCGGCCAAAGATGAACTTTCGAATTCCATCAACAGCGAAGCCTCTCGCTATGCCGATTTTAAGGCTCAGGAAGCCCTTAAAATGCTGGACGCCCAACTCGACAAACAGCAGCCCGTTCTTACAGTAGATTCAGACTAGCATTTTTGCGTCCGTATGCTTCCAGATGAAACATACCATACCGGCGAAAAAGTTTTAAAGAAACTAACTAAAGCGCCTTTGCCGGTATGCAAAAACGCAAAATCCTTCTTGCAGAGTGATTTTTGGGGCGCTTTTAAGTCGTCGTTTGCGTGGATGCCATACTCGTTTCATGCGGAGTGGGCGGATTTCAAAGAACAAACGCCGCTTTTAGTAATTTACAGAA
>JAIRZA010000186.1 GCA_031267475.1 Spirochaetaceae bacterium
GTGTGGAAATTAGTAAACAGCGCGTCCGCCGTCTTAAATTGATAATCGCCATAAATGAATATGTCTGTGCCTTGCCAGCCGCGTGTCAAACCGCCGCCGCGCCACGCGGATTCCAGCGCCCGCAGAGTTGTTGTGCCTACGGAGATTATTTTTCGCCCTTCGTTTTTTGCGGATTCGATTTTTGCCGCCGCTTCATTTTCTATGTTGAAAAATTCCGTGTGCATTTTATGGTCTTTAACATTGACGCTGCGCACCGGCAAAAAAGTTCCAAGTCCAACATGAAGTGTGATAAACGCGGTTTCAACGCCGCGTTCTTTTAAGGCGGAAAGAATCGCGTCCGTAAAATGCAGTCCGGCGGTTGGCGCCGCCGCCGAGCCGCAGTCGCGGGCGTAAATAGTTTGATACCTGTCCGAATCCGCGTTCTCACTGGCGCGTTTTATGTACGGCGGCAATGGTATATGCCCATGCGCGTCAAGCCAGTCGTCGTCTATGCGTCTGTTAAAGCGCAAAGCAAAGCCGCCGCCTTCCGCCTCTTCCAATTCGGCTTCGGTTTCATCCGCGAAACAGAAGCGCCCTCCCCTCTTTTTTGCCGCTTTTTTTACAATCACCGACCAGATTTCCGGCGATTTTACCGGATTAAGCATCAAAAACTCTGTCTTGCCGCCTTGTTTATTCACGCCAAAAATCCGCGATTTGCGCACTCGCGAATCATTGAACACGAGCAGCGAGCCGCCCTCGACGAGTCCGGCAAGATGTTTTACGTTTTGATGAGATATTCGTTCCGCGGCGCGTTCCAATACCAGCAGGCGGCTTTCCCCCCGCGCCGCCGGATATTGCGCGATGCGCTCTTTTGGTAAATCAAAATGGAAATCACTGGTTTTCATTGTCAAATGTTAAACAGCCCCGCGCCGCCCGCCGCGGGGCTTCCGGCAATGCGCGTCATCTCGATATTGAGGTGTTTGTAAGCAAGCGATGTTGCAATCCTGCCGCGCGGTGTGCGCTGCAATAAACCGGTTTGAATAAGATACGGCTCATAGAAATCTTCCAGCGTGTCTACGGATTCGCCCATCGATATGGCAAGAGTTTCCGCGCCTACCGGCCCGCCGCCGTAGCGCTCTATTATCATACGCAGTATTTCGCGGTCAAGGCGTTCCAAACCTAGTTCGTCTATTTCTAGGCGGTTTAGTCCGTCCCGCACCGATTCGCGTGTTATGGACGGAAGTTTTTGTACCTGGGCGTAATCGCGCATCCTCCGCAAAAGGCGGTTTGTAACACGCGGCGTGTATCGTGATGATGTTGACAGCAGTCTGGCGGCTTCGTCGTCAATGCTGATGCCGAGTATCGCGGCGGAACGGCGGATGATGGCTTCTATATCCGCGCTTTCATACAACGAAAACCGGCAGCTTATCCCAAAGCGGCTTATCAGCGGGCTTGATACCATGCCGGCTTTGGTTGTAGCGCCGGCGAGTGTGAATGGTTTAAGCGGCAGGCGCATTGTGCGAGCGCCCGGTCCCTGTCCTATTATAAAATCGAGTTCATAATCTTCCATCGCCATGTACAGTTTTTCTTCGATTTCGGGGCGAAGCCGGTGTATCTCGTCAATGAAGAATACGGCGTTTTGTTTAAGGCTGGTTAAAATTCCAACCAGATCTTTTGCTTTTTCCAGCGCCGGCGCGGAGGTTTCGGTAAAGTCTACGCCCATTTCATTGGCGATGATACGCGCCATTGTTGTCTTGCCGAGTCCGGGCGGCCCCGTTAAAAACAGGTGGTCCAGGCTTTCGGCTCGTTGTCTTGCCGCCGCGATGAATATCGCAAGGTTTTCTTTCATTGCGGCCTGTCCAAGAAATTCGTCCAGTTTCGCGGGGCGCAGCGCATAGTCCCGCGAGTCTTCCGGCAGGTCAGTTTCAGGATGAAGTATGTCCCGTGTTTCTTCCGTCCAATCCACAGTCTTCATTTTGTCAAACTTAGTATCGCAAGGCGGAATAGTTCATTTTCTTTGCCGGCTCCCTCTTCAACTCCCGCGCCGCGCCGCGCTATTTCCGCCGCCGCCCGCTCCAGGGCCGCAATCGCGGCCTTCCGGTCGTATCCCATGCCGGCAAGAGCGTTCACCAATTCCTCGTATGGCGAACCGGGTGCGCTCTTTTCTTGTCCGCCGTGTACGAGTTTGCCTTTAAGCGCCAGCACCATTTTTTGAGCGGTTTTTTTCCCAAGCCCCGGTGTTCGCTCAAGGCGGGCGACATCTCCTTCTTCCAGCGCCCGTTCCAGTTCCGCTTGGCTTATGCCGCTCATTATTTTTAGGGCTGCGCGCGGTCCAACGCCTTCAACTTTTTGCAGTTCCAGAAATGTTTTACGGCGCAGTGTGTCCGAAAAACCGAATATCCGCATATCTTTGTCGGTATGGTGCAGGTATGTAAAGACACGCGCCTCGCCATTCGTTATATTCAACGCTTCTATGTCTGTGAGCGGCATCACGAGTTCCCACTCCACGCCGCCTGTCAAAAGATAGAGTGTGTCGTTTGTCCTTCCGGTTATTTTTCCGCTCAAACTATTAAACATGATGAAACTATACAATATTTTCTTTGCGGCTAACAGCCCAAAGCGGGATGAGGTTTCCTGTAAGCCGGCGTTTTAGGGCGGCTCTGCTATTTCCAGCGCAGCCCAAGTATCGTCAGGTCGTCGTACTGTTCGTCTTCATTTACGCCTACATAGTAAACGTACATGGGGTTTTCCGGGTAATTTTTTACTTTGCAGTAAGTGCGGTATTCAAGAAAATATTCGCTCAGGAATGAATTTATTTTACCGTCAACAAGGATTCGAGCGTCAACGCCCGGCTCTTTATACATACGGAAAATCTTTTCGACTGACACCATAGCCATTATCACTTCCTCAATAGTACCGGTGCAAGATGTAAAATCAAAATGATATTCTATCTCGCCCAGCGGGTTATGGTATTTTTCTAATGTGTATACTTGTTTGTTCATTACGGCGTTGATGATAGCCTCGACACGATCCGCGCCAAGTTCTTCGCCATTTTGTCCAACGGTATGGCTGCCATGCGGCGAATCCTGCGGCAAGCCGTTATAACTGCAAACAATCTCGTTAAACTCAGAATCGCGGAATAAGCGTTTAGCTTCTTCAATGCCGTCTGTGTACAGCAGCAGCATATCACCGTGGTGTAATGTCAATGTCTGAATTTGATATGCGTTAGTCATTTCAAGAATCGAGTTAGGCAGAACGCCGACGGCGGGTGTTTGCGGGAGTGTAATTGTTTTTAATTTACTTTCCGCGTGGTCAAACCAGTGTATTAAATTGTCGCCGGCATTACAGAAACTGAGCACGCCTTTTAGCGAGTCGAATATACATAGCGTAAAAGCCGCAAAACGTCCCTTAAAGCCAAGTGTTTCGATGAAGTCGTTCATAAGATAGACGAGGGATTCAATATGCATACCTTCTTTGCCGGGGGTCCACGCTTTGAAGTAATTACGAAACATCGTGGCAATTTGCGCCATAATAAGCGCCGCCGGAACGCCTTTTCCCGCGACATCGCACTTTATAATAGCGAAATAACGTCCGTCTATGTCTTGATAGTCAAAATAATCGCCGGAAACGCCTTTTGCTCCTTCATAATAACCAAAAAATCTGGTGTTTTTGGTTGATTGGGAGCCGTGTGTAAGTTTATTTCCATCTTTATCCATCTCTAGCGGGATAAATTTCTTTTGTATTTCCTTTCCAATGGATAAATCTTCCGCCGCTTTCGCCGCTTTTACGAGTCCGTGCGTCATATCGTTGATGGTTTCCGCAAGAATTTCTAATTCGTCATTTGTCTTTAATTCGATTTCAACGCCTTCAAGCTCCGCCTTGTTATCCGTATCGCGTATCTGCTCGACGTGGCGCACAAGCCGGCGTATCGGCCGGATTATCAGTGTGGATAAAACCATAGCGCCTATACTGCCCATCAATATGGCGGCAAGCGCGACATACAGTATCGTTGTAAGAATACTGCGCTGCCCGTCCCGTATCGCTTCTAGTATGGCTTCGTTAGATACTTCCAGCCGGACCACGCCGCGTACATAAATATCGCTTGAACCTTGCCGGAACAATACCGGTTTGTACAGCATATAGTTTTGGCTCTGCGACATATTCATCTTGTCTATATCGAATTCGGGGTATGAATTAACATTAGCGCCTATTCTGTCCAGAATCAGCGTTATCCTGTTTTCTAGGTCGCGGGTTGTAACCTGAATGTCTTCTAGCCGGCGGCGGCTTCCTTCATCGTTCAAAAGCAATAATCCCATGCTTTCGCGGTTAAACTGGGCTATGCTTTCCGTCATATCGCCCACGGCTTCCCGCGCCTCGTTATTCAAGTCGTCGTTCAGTGTGGACAGCACCGGTGTAATGCTGTCTGTAATACGGGAAACGCCGAGTTCCAGCACATTTGTATTGATTTTAGTCAGTATATCGGGGTCGTTGGTCGCCCAAACATAATCATCGGCAGCCGTATCGCCGGAGCCAAAGCCGGTAATGGTAACATAACGCGCCTCCGGCACGGAGGCTATCTGCGACGGCAGATAGCCAAGTTCCAGCACACTGTTTGAAGGGAGGAATACGCGCGCGTTTCGAGTAAGCGCCTCAATAAGGACGGAGGAGCGGTCCCACATCCCGCGCATGAGGGTCTCGCGTTGTGTGCGGCTCATCGACATGAACAGCGAGATAGAGAACATTGCGACTATTAGCAGCACCAGCGCAAGTATAAACAGCGCGAATTTGAGTCTGACTCCAAAAACGTGCTTTTTAACAAATGCCTCTTGCCGCTTTTTTTCTACCGGCATTAAATCCTCGTTAACCAAAGCGAATGTTTCAACTCGTATGGCCTTGTTTTCAAGTAATATAACCCCAATCCCGCGCAGTGTGATTACGGCTAAAAAAACGCAAAATGCCAGTAGTAAACATATTGCGGTAACTTCAATATCGACAACAAATCTTTTTCCAAACTGAACAATCCAAGAATTTTCCCATAGATTGCCAAAATCGCCAAATTTTACGGTGAAGGTTTTCGCGATGTCGATGGGTCTTGGCGAAACAGCGTCTCCGCGCAGCGGATGCCGTACTACGACATAATAACTGCCTTCCGGCAAGAATTCAACATCGGGGATTATTATTTCTCTATCGCCGCTTACTGTATAATCCCCGTTATTTAAGCTAAGGGCGCGTATGTTTTTTCCGTCTTTGCGAAAAAACACTCCGTTTACCGCGCCGTTTTCTAAGAATCCGCGTCCTGATATTCTCATGGACAGGTCGCCTTGTATATCCTGACGGTAGTCGAGCAGTGTTATGAATGTATGCGGGATATACTTGTTCGTTTTGAAAACTATGAAAGACTCAGGTCCGGCGTTCCCGACAACATCAAGCGGTATGACTGTAAAACGCCACCAGCCGTCATCCTCGTTTGTGAAAGAGGCGTAGTTTAGCGCCCCGCGGTTGCGCAGAGCGCGTGAAGGGGCGTTGTCCTGCGCGGAGGCGAGCTGCATTACAATGTCTTCTGAAACGGCAAGCGGCGCAATGTAGTCCAGTCTCCACGCATAGCCCGCCATATCCGAGGCGGGGGGTTCCGTCCAGTGGATGGTGAAGGTGTTGGAGGGAAGACAGCCGTTCTCGTCCAGCGCCGGCGGAATGATTCCGGCGGCGGGCGGGGGCGTTGTATCGCGGATAAAGGCTATGGACACCGGCGGCGACCAGTTGCCCGCGTTATCCTGCGCTATTATTGT
>JAIRZA010000203.1 GCA_031267475.1 Spirochaetaceae bacterium
AAACAAGGAAACTACCCAATTACCGTGCTAGTCGTTGACGCGCCGTTTGCGAAAGCGAATCAAAAGGCAGTAACAGCAATCCTGGCGGCGGTAAAAAATTCCATCGAGTGGGTAACAGCAAACCCCTCCGAAGCCGGAGATTTGGTAGAAAAGCACGGACTCGGCATAAAAGCATCCGTTGCGGCGGCGGCGATTCCGTACAGCAACTACACGTTCATTGATGCTAAGACGGCGCGTCCGGCGCTGACCGCTTTATACGAAACGCTTTTAGAATTTGCGCCCGATTCGATAGGCGGAAAGCTGCCTGCTGATAATTTTTATTATTGACAGATGGTGCCGCTTTTGCCGCGCAAGACTAAAAACAGGCAGGCGCTGAGTTTTTTAGGAGGGCTTGCTTGTTTTTTCTTACTTTGGCAAATAGGAGCGTGGCTCACCGGCAGTGAAATCATTCTGCCGGGACCGCTTCCCGTCATAAAGAAGCTGCTGCCGCTAGTAAAAACAGAGCGTTTTTTACACGCGCTCGCCGCCTCCACAAGCCGTTTACTACTGGGTATGCTGATATCCGTCCCACTGGGAGTATTGGCGGGGCTGGCGGCGGCTCTGAACAAACATATCGCGGCGTTTTTACAACCATTTTTCTCGGTAATAGCCGCCACACCCGTTATGTCTATTATTTTAATCGCATTTTTGGCGTTTGGGTCAGAAAAAACCCCTGTCTTTACCGTCTTTTTGATGGTATTTCCTGTTATTGCGGCGAATACAATAGCAGGGGTCAAGGCTATCCCGCCTAACTTGATAGAGCTTTTCAAGGTATACGATTTGGACAGTATGAAAAAAATCAGATTCCTCTATATACCCGCCGTACTGCCATACTTGGCAGCCGGTCTGCACAGCGGGCTGTCGCTCGGATGGAAGGTGGCCGTCGCCGCCGAAGTTCTGGTTCAGCCGCTCAACGCGCTCGGTACAGGAATGCAGACGGCGAAGGCTCAGCTTGAAACTCCTGAACTTTTTGCGTGGACAGCCGCTACAGTGGCCGCCGCCGGCGTATCCGGCCTCCTGCTTGACGTTCTAAACAACTCCCTTTCCGGCAAAGACCGCTAAATCCGGCGCATTAATGAGGCGCACGGGTTAAACGCCTGCATCGTCAGGGTATCGGCGTTTACTTTTTTGAATCACCCCGCACAGCCCGCCAGCGGGTTTCATATCCGCTACGCGGCGGCATACCGCAAGCCGTCTTCACTTTGTGTCTTCGCTCTGATAAAGGCATTGGCATACGCGCCCGCCAGCGGGTTTCCATGCGCTCCGCGCTATCATCCCGCGAGTCTCTTATAACAGGGCGTGGAGTTTGCGCGTGGCGCAAACTCCGGAGCTCAACGCGCAGCGTTGAGCCTAGCGGCGTTACAGTTACGGAACTTTTAACTGCAATCCTATGCGGAGAGCGCCGGAAACGGCTATGCCGTTAGCCTTAGCCAGAGCTTCTGGGGAAACACCGTGCAAGCGGGCTATAGTCCACAGTGTGTCGCCTTTCTTAACCGTCCACACATTCGTCATAGGAATACCCGGCGCAGTTTGCTTTACTGCTGACACGGCGGCGGGCGGAGTTCCGGTATAAGCGGCGACATCTTTTATGGCGGGGATGGCTATCATTTTGTCAATTTGTAGTAAATTTGACGCTACTCCGGGATTTTGCGCTAAAATTTGATTAACGCTTACTCCGTAATGCTGCGCCAAAACCGACAGTGTATCGCCCTGTTTTATGCGGTAATAATAATTATTTATGAGTTTTATATCTTGATTGTCAAAAACAGCCTGAACCGCTTCAACATCGTCTTTTTTCACTTTTAGCATATACGGGGCGGGGGGCGTGATGTGATTGTATAACTCACGGTTCATCTTTAGCAGTTCGTCTTTATCAAGCCCGGCGTGTTCGGCCAGGACGCGAAGATCCGCCTGACGGTCGACCGGCAGGCGCGCCCACTCGATTTCCACCGGTTTCCACGAAATGTCGAGACCGAATTTGCGCGGGTTCGACGCAATGTAGTAAACGGCTATCAACTTTGGCACATAGTGTATGCTTTCGGTTTTTAGGTGCTTTTTCGCCGACAACGTCCAGTAATCGTTTATGCCTGTCTGTTTGATTATGCGGTTTATCGCGCCGCTTCCTGAATTGTAGGCGGCAAGCGACAGCGCCCAGTCTTTGTAGTTGTTGTGATTTTCTTCAAGTTTTGAAAGCGCGCCGCGTGTCGATTTCCAAAAGTCCATGCGCTCGTCAAGGTATTCGCTGATAATCATGTAGGGTTTGATGCTGTTCCGCATAAACTGCCAAAGTCCCGCCGCCCCCGACGAGCTTACCGCCGTGCTGGTGTAGCCCGACTCGATGACCGGCAGGTATAGGAGTTCCGGCGGGAGACCGCGCTGTTCAATTTCATTTCGGACAAAGGCTAGGTATGGCTCGGCTTTTTTCATTACGGAGCTTATCCATATCAGTCCGGAGGACGCGGAATAGCGCTTGATATAGCTTTCTGTCAAAGGATTATCCATGCCGTATATCGAAGATATTGCGGGGAAACGGGTACGGTCCCGCTGTTGGCGTTCTAAGCGCTGGGGGATGGACGATTGCTGTCGCCGGAGTGGTCTGTCAAACTGGCGCTCAATGACTGCGATTTGGGCGTTTGTAATGGACGGTTCCGGTAATGTCAAAGGCTGGTTCGCGTAAAGCGCCGCCGCGGCGGTCAGCGCTAATGAAAAGCAGCTTATGATTTTTAACATGGTTCTCGTCCTGAGTAAAAGCACGGTCAGCCTCTTCATCTCAAAATATTCACCGGCGGAGGTTTGCCGCATATATCTAACGCCCATGGCTCGCCGCTATTCATGTTCCCACAGGCGTTCAGGATAATAGTCTTCTTTTAGTATTTTTTTAGCGATTTCGGCGCGGACAACGCCGCGGTCTTCGGGATATGTCATGCCGAACCAGCTTTCTTTCGAGGTAAAGACTCTGATTTTTCCTTTTCCAGACGATACAAGCGCGTCGGCGCATTCCGGTAAAAGACATTCCGCCGTTTCAGAGGTCGCGTTTTTTTTAATAAACTTATTAAAAAATTCTAAAAATGTATCAAAAACAGCGGGTGAAAATCCAAAGAAATTCATGGAAACAGGCTCTGCGCCGGTAAGGGTAATTTTATCGCCTTCGCCGGAGCTTACTATTTTATCGTTTTCATAGCTGATTTTTGTATGCTCGCGCATGGACGCTAGGTATCCGTCTTTTATATCGCAGACGGCGCGGGAAACGGATCCTTTTTTACTCAGCGTATTGCCCAAAATGTAAGCCGCCATCGCGTGTTCGGAGCAGTCGCTGGTAATGCCTGAAAGGTAGCCGCCTAATGTTTCAAACGCGGAGCGTCCGTAGTAATCATCGGCGTTTATCACTGCAAATGGTGTTTTAACAGCGTCCTTGGCGCATAATATGGCGTGCGCTGTCCCCCACGGTTTTACTCTGTTTCCCGCCGCCGCAATCTGGGCGCTGTTCAACAGGCTTTCACGGCTTTGAAACACGTACCGGGCGTCAAAATTTTTTGCCACGCGGTCAAATATGCGCTCGCGGAATGCGGTTTCTATATCTTTGCGGATGATGTATACGACGCTGCCAAAACCGGATTTACGCGCGTCAAATGTGGCGTAATCGAGTAGTGTCTCGTC
>JAIRZA010000192.1 GCA_031267475.1 Spirochaetaceae bacterium
TGATGCTTGCGCTGTATTTCCCGGATAAGAAGTATCAGCCGTGCATCCCGCAGGTTCCTCCGTTCCGCCCCCTCCTTCCTTGTCCACTGGCAGCAGGCTCCGCTTGACACCCCTAAAAATCCGGCCATCTCCCTGATAGTGTACCGGTCCTTGTTCGCCTGCATGAACCGGTACGCCGTCACTGGGGGTCTCCCTGCGCGAAGATGACTCGGACTAAAGTCCGGCCGCTTTTTTTAGGATTTCATTCGCCGTCCTCAGCGCCTTGTTTTCCTTCCGCAGCCGGACCAGTTCCTCGTCCCGCGGCCGTCCGTGTCCGGGAAATGCCGGCAGCCGGTCGCGGGAGGTTGCCTTTGACCGCTGTATCCACCGGTACAATACGTTTTCGTTGACCCCCAGGTCCCGGGCTGTCTGGGTTACCGGCTTTTCCCGTTTCTCCGCCTTGAACGCCTCCGTGTACACTCGCCGCTCTTTGTTCTGTTTTCCCATCTTCTTCTCCTTACCATTGTATTACCCGCTTATTTTTGTGTCTGCCAGATCGGGTAAGGTCCAGTTATCATTTCAAAGACGTATGCAGGGAACGCAAGCTCTACCGCGAAGACGGCACTATAGGCGCGGAGTTTGATATTCTGTTGGAGAACGGCGAATCTATCATGGGCGTGGAGGTGAAGGCCAAGCCGAGAGAGCAGGATATTGAGAACCATATCAAGCGGCTGGCGTTTTTGCGGAGATACAAGGACGAACTGGGCGACAAGCGCAAGAATATACACGGAGCGCTGGCCGGGGCGATAATGCCTGATAACGTGCGGCATTGCAGGCGGGGTTGTACGTGATAGAGCAGTCGGGAGATACGGTCAAGATAGAAAAGCCGCAACAAGCGCGCGTTCAGCCCCGGTGAACCGCTACAAAGGCTGGAGTTTCGCACAGCGAAACTCCACATCTTCTTATTGATGAGACTTGCGGGATGCTACCGCGTAGCGGATATGAAACCCGCTGGCGGGCGCGTAGCGGATATGAAACCCACTGGCGGGTGGGCTTGTAGCGGACTTACGATTTATGATAGAGTGTAAACAGTTTAATTTTTTTAAGGAAGTCAATCATGAAACTATTTACCCTACCCCTATTACTAGGGGCGCCCCAAGGCGCGGATGGAGCTCCCGCTAGCGGGATGGAGCAACTCATATCCTTTGCGCCGTTCATCCTAATAATCGCCATTTTTTATTTTCTAATAATACGACCACAAAATAAAAAACAAAAAGAAACACAAAAAATGCTCAGCGAACTAAAAAAAGGCGATAAAGTCGTAACCATAGGAGGCATACACGGCTCAATAGCAAGCGTAAAAGACAACTCCGTGTTGATAAAAGTAGACGACAACGTTAAAATCGAAATAAGCCGCAGCGCAGTAGCATCCATTACAAGCGCTGCGAAAGAAGAAAAGCCAGAAGCGCAAATAGAGGAAAAAAAGCCTGACACAGGCGAGACTTCATCATGAGTAAACGGTACAGACTCGTAATAATTTTGCTAACAGCGGCAATATGCGCTGTTTTTTTAGCACCAACCGTGCGCTGGTATTTCATGATACCCGCGCAAGACAAAATCATAGCGCTAGGCTCGCGGGAGCAGATAAAAAACTACGCCTCGCGGAAAGCCGCAGTAGACCTTGACCGCGTCATCGCCGCCGCCCGCGCCGGCGAAGGAATACCAGAAGGCTTAGAGTTTCTAGTTAAAGAAGCAAAAAAGATAAACAAAGCAGAAAAAGCCCCGCCCCCGGAAAAATGGGATGCATCGGCGGCGTTGCTTGTTTTCGCGGACAGGAACGAAGTCCAGAGCATTGTCGAGGACCACTACCGGAATTCCGTTTTTGCGTTAAAAAGCCTGCAAAAAAACGCCGTTCAACTCGGACTAGACCTTTCCGGCGGACTATCCATCGTCCTACAGGCGAATTTAAACGCCTACGAAGAACGAGTCGGACACCCGCTTAACGAAGAAGACCGCAACGGCGCCATCGCGCAGGCGCTTGAAGTATTAAATAACCGCATCGACCGCTTCGGACTCACCGAGCCGGTAATACGCCGGCAGGGAGTAGACCAAATATACGTAGAAATACCAGGCGCGGCAGATCCGGAACGCATCAACGACATAGTAATGGGCAAAGGCAGCCTGACCTTTCAGATGGTCGATTCCGAAGCGCTGGCCGCCTTTAGCAGCTATTATCAAAACCATCCCGGAACAACATTTGACGGGCAGGGGGAACTTACCGACCCGTCTATAATACCCGGAGACTGCGTTGTCCGCGGCGTTTATGTAAAAGACAGATACGGCATCGATGAATTTACCGGCTATACCGTAATAAAAAAAGAAGTCGCCCTTGACGGCAACCACATCAAAGACGCGCGCGCCAGCCGCGACAGCTTGGACGGCAGACCGGAAGTCAGCTTTCAACTCGATTCCGAAGGCGCGGACATATTCTACAAACTAACCTCCGCGAACATAGGCAGACAACTTGCGACAGTCCTTGACGACCGAGTACGCTCTCAAGCCACGATTCAAAGCGCCATCAGCGATTCGGGCAGACTCACAGGCTTCAGCGCGGAAGAATCCGACAACTTAGCGATGATACTACGCTCCGCGGCGCTGCCCGTCGAGCTTGAAGTAGCGAACCAGCAAACCATAGGCGCTTCAATGGGCGAAGACACAATATACCGCGGCTTGTACGCCCTATTAGGCGGACTCGCGGCAGTCATGGCGTTCATGCTCATTTTCTACAAAACGTCCGGCATAAACGCGGTTGTCGCGCAAATCTTCAACATATTCATCATGTTCAGCATACTTTCCGCGTTCAATTTTACGCTGACGCTGCCCAGCGTCGCCGGATTTATTCTTACCATCGGCATGGCGGTTGACGCTAACGTAATTATTTTCGAGCGCATAAAAGAAGAACTCCTACTGAAAAAAACACGAAAAGCAGCCGTAGAAGCCGGCTTTAACAAAGCGTTCTGGGCGATAATGGACGCGAACATCACCACATTTATAGCGGCGCTGTTTTTATCGCAGCTAGGCTCCGGCCCGATTCAGGGATTTGCGGTAAGCCTTGCGATAGGCGTATTCTCGTCCGTATTCACCGCGCTGTTTGTGTCGCGTTTGATATTTGATTTTGGCACCGATGTTCTGGGCAGTAAGAAGGTTTCGATAAGCTGGAGGATAAAATAATGAAACGTATAATCCCATTTTCTAAGTTTTTCCTGCCGGCCGCAATTTTTTCATTGCTCATCGTAATAGCCGGTGTTGCTGTTTATATAGCGAAAGGCGGCTTCAATTTAGGCATTGATTTTAAGGCCGGACTAATACAAGAAGTACAGCTTGCGCCTACAGCTTTCAGCGTAACATACAGCGGTAATAATAACGCGACAGTTTCATTCACCCGCTTAGGCATGGAACTCGTTATTTCAGGCTCCGGCACAGACGGCGCCTCTTATAGCTTTAACTTTGCCGACTACCCCACACTGGAAAACCTTACAACAGCGCTTAGCGACGCGGTAGACGGCATAAACATAGAGGTCGCAGCTCCGTATTCTGTAAAAACCGCGTGGTTTTTACAGAACGCGCATGGGAATCCGCAGATAAACACACAACCCTATGTAGTTCACTACCTTGAACCGGACGCCCCCCCCGTTGAACTTTCTGATGTGCGCGACAGCCTTGAGACATTCGGGGATCCCTCGGTGCAGATACTGGGAGCCCCAGCCGACCGTCATTTCTTAATCCGCATAGACGAGCGGGAGGACCCCGATCTGAACGGCTCGGATGCCGGCGTTAGCTCGGACGCCATAGTCAGCGCCCTTGAAGCCACTTTCGGGACAGGAGAAGTAGTTGTGAACCGCTCGGACTTTGTCGGTTCGCGCTTTTCAAAACAACTTGCGGATCAGGCCGTAGTGCTGATATTCCTTACACTCCTCCTCATACTGATATACGCTTCTATACGATTCAAACCGCAGTTCGCCGTCGGGGCCGTGATCGCCATCCTGCATGACGCTTTGATAATGGTCGCGTTCATTACATGGACGCGGATGGAGTTCAACACAGCTACAATAGCGGCTATATTGACAATTTTGGGTTATTCAATAAACGACACAATAGTTGTTTTTGACCGCATACGCGAATCGCGCCGCTTGTACCCCGAAGACAGCTTTAAGAAATCACTGAACCGCGCTATCACGGAAACATTAAGCCGCACCATAATAACAACAGTTACAACGATGCTTGCCGTGGTTTCTCTGTACATATTCACCTCAGGTTCGATGAAAGATTTTGCCCTCGCGCTGCTCGTCGGCATGATATCCGGCGTGTACTCCACCATATTTATAGCCTGCGGCTTCTCGGTTTTCTGGGAAAACTATATTAAAAAAGAGAAACAAGGCGGCGTTAAAAAAGACCACGAGACCACGGCGGTAAAGGCCGCCGAGGCATAGATTTCGTGCGAGTTGTTATATTGGCAGGCGGGCTGGGAACCCGCCTGTCGGAGGAAACGGATATTCGACCAAAACCCATGGTGGAAATAGGAGGACGTCCTATACTCTGGCACATAATGAAGATGTACGCCCACTGGGGGTTCAACGACTTTGTTGTGTTGACAGGGTATAAGTCGCACATCATCAAAGATTTCTTCATCAACTATTATACACGCTACTCGGATATAACAGTTGATATGTTGAATAACGCCGTGGAGCTGCATAAAACCCGGACAGAACCATGGAAAGTTACCATGCTGTATACCGGACCGGATACAATGACCGGCGGCAGACTATTGCGGGCGCGTGAATACCTTGGAAATGAACGCTTTCTTCTAACCTATGGAGACGGCGTAAGCGATGTGCCGGTGCCGGAAATAATCCGGCGGCACGAAGAATCCGGAAAGACAGTAACATTGACAGCCGTTCAACGCGCCGGACGCTTTGGCAGCGTAGATATAGCCGCCGACGGCGCAATAAACGGCTTTGAAGAAAAACCGCGCGGAGACGGCGCATGGATAAACGGCGGTTTTTTTGTGATGGAAAACGCTGTATTTGACTATTTGAATGACGGCGATAAAACAATCCTTGAACGGGAGCCGCTGGAAGCCCTCGCTAAAGACGGACGACTTAACGCTTACAAACACCACGGCTTTTGGAAATCTATGGACACCCTGCACGATAAAAACGAATTAAAAGATTTGTGGCTGTCCGGAAACGCGCCGTGGGCCGTTTGGTTATAATCAGCATGGACATCCTTGAAAAAAAATACATAGTAGCGGTTGGAGATGCCGGCGTAGACCGCAACATCAAACCCGCGGTTTTATTTGATTTTTTTCAAAGCCTCACCACAGAGCACGGCGAAGATTTAGGCCTTGGCTTAGACGCAATGCTAAAAAACGGACAAGGATGGGTGCTTTCGCGTTTTTCACTCTTAATTGAGCGCCGCCCGCGCGTCGTCGAAACACTGACAATCAGGACATGGCCGCAAGGCTTTGACAGCCTGTCATATATGCGGAACTACGACGTATTGGACGAACATGGCGAAATACTAGCGCGCGCCAGCAGCGCTTGGATTATTTTAGATATTGAGCAGCGCCGCCCGCTGAGACCCTCGGCGCTTACAATCCCAATACCAGCAAACGAAGGACGTGTTTTTTTGGAAGGCGGCGCGCGCAGCCTTGAAAAACGGGACGGCTTTGTTAAAACGATGGAACGCGCGGCCTATTATTCCGACATTGATTTTAACGGACATGTAAACAACGTCCGCTATATACAATGGGTGCAAGACGCACTCCCAAAAGACTTCCTAAAAGACACCGCCAAATTCCGAATAGATATAAATTATACCGGCGAAGTCTTGCTAGGCGATACAGTCGAAATATTTTCAGCACAAGAGACGCCGCTAATGATTGCGATGGAAGGACGCAGACTGCCGGATAATCGAACCGCGTTCCGCGCCGAGATAAAAATTGACGGATAAAAACCTTCAGAACTGCATAGTATTTTTAGATTCCGGCGCGGGCGGACTAACGTATCTGGGCGCTTACGCGGAATTAAACCCGCGCCCGCTGCTTTTATATGTGGCAGACAAAAAAAATTTCCCTTATGGGAAAAAAACAAAAAATGAACTCGTTTCAATCTTGATTGAATTAACCGGACGGATTAAAAAACATTTTTCACCAGCGCTGATAACACTAGCCTGCAACACCGCCTCGGTGTCGGCGCTTGCTGAATTGAGGCAAAACTTCCCCGATACAGACTTTGTCGGCACCGTCCCCGCCGTAAAACCCGCGATGCTTGCCAGCAAAAAAAAACATATAGCGGTGCTTGGAACAGAACGGACGCTTCAAGATGATTATATACAACACATCGCGGAAACCGCCGCGGGCGACTGCGCCATAACACGCCTTGCGGCAGGCGAATTAGTTGATTTTGTCGAGCGCCGCTTCGAATATTCTGACAAAGCGGAAAAAATCGCTGTAGCAAAAAAATATATCAAAGCGGCGCGTGAAAGCGGCGCGGACGCGCTTGTGCTTGGCTGTACACATTTTTTATTTTTGCTGGACGAATTTAAAGAAGCCGCGCCTCCGGACATTGCCGTTTTTGATTCGATGAGCGGAGTCTGCGGCAGAATCGAAAATATATTTGCGAAAAATGATAAAGCAAAAACACCCGCCGGACACAGTAAAAACCTGCTGCTTGTTACAGGCGCTGAAAACGCCGAAGAACAGTGGTCCCAACGCGCCGCCCGCTTCAACCTTGAGCGGTTTAAGCCGCGTGACTGGGACAGCGCATGACCGGGCGTGTAGTATCTGGCTCCCGCAATATTTTTGTTGTAAAAACAGACAACGCGATAGTTTACGAATGCAGGATAAAAGGCAAAGTTTTAAAAAACGACAAAGAACTTTATAACCCGATAGCGCCGGGCGACATCGTAGAATTTGACACAGCGGGACAAATATGCGGGGTCGTAACGCGCCGTAATTTATTCACGCGGTTTAACGTGAAAGGAAACGCGCCGCAATTGCTTGCGGCGAATATCGACGTTGTTTTCTGTTTCATAACACCCGCTTCGCCGCCTTTCCGCCCGCGCTTTTTAGACCGCCTGCTGTTGCAGGCGGACGCGGCGGAGATACCCGCGATTATCCTTTGCAACAAAATAGATTTACTCTCATCGATTGACGATGAAACACGCCTTTCGATTGAAAGGCGTTTGTCGGATTTTGAGCGGCTGGGCTACGAGGTCATGCGTATTTCCGTAAAAACAGGCGAGGGCGTGGACGCGCTGAAATCAAAACTAAAAATGAAAAGCGCCGCGCTTTTGGGGCACAGCGGCTGCGGCAAGACGAGTTTGATAAACGCGCTGCTTCCAAACGCCAAGCAAAAAACAGGAGCGCTCAATCAAAAGTATGATCGCGGCAATCATACAACAGTGATGTCCGTTTTGTTTGAGAACAACTTGGAAAAATTCAGTCTTATCGATACGCCCGGCATACGCCGTTTTGTACCTGAAGGCATAGAGCCGGAGGCGGTGCAAAATTTGATGCGCGATTTCGCGCCGTTTGCCGGTAAATGCGCGTTTGGGCTTTCCTGCGCTCATAAAAATGAAGCCGGCTGCAAAATTCAGGAGGCCCTGAAGTCCGGCGCGATTCACGAAGATCGTTTTGAAAGTTTTATCCGCATAAAAAAAGAGCTAAGCGATATAAGCGCCGCAGTCCGCCGCGCCGGGGACTCCGGGTAAACATCGCGCCGTATACACGCCCTTACAATTTTTAATCTTTGTGTGTAGGATAAAGACATGAGCGACATATTGACAAAAACCATTGCCCCATATATATTAGTAATATGAATTTTAAGGATAAAAGCCTTACGATATACCCGGGCCGTCCGGTTTGTGTTTTGCGCAGCCGCGTAAAATATGCGAATTCCACGCTTTCGGCTATGGAAAAATCGCGGCAAATCCCCCCCCCCCCCTCTCACTCGTTTTCGTGTAAACGCCTTAAAACAACCAGCGGTACTCATAAATTCCGGGACATGGACCGGCGGTCTGCGTGAATGGAAAAATCTCAGCCGTATTATT
>JAIRZA010000041.1 GCA_031267475.1 Spirochaetaceae bacterium
TCCCAGTGATATGCAGACAGCGCTCGCAATGTATGTTCTCCGACGACTGAAACCATACTCCGTCTACCGCTATCAAGACTCCCCCGTCCAGTACACGGTACTGCTCCAAAACCCCCGCTATCAAGCGATTCCTGATAGCTCAACATCGACAGGTGTTGAAACAGAAATATCCCGAACGCGCTGTTTATCGCATCGCCGAAGGTATAGGTTAAATTGAACCCCTCCCGCCGCTTCCATGCCGATGCGTCCCCGGTCTGTTTCCCCAACCTCGTCAAACCGGCTCAACTGACCCTGTAATATCCCCAGTCCCATCTCTCTGTTTTATCATAGTTTTTGTAAAAGTAAAATCGCTGGTCATAATGAACTTCCTGTTGACTCTTGCTAAATTATACCGCGCAACGCGCGGCAAGGAACGCATAACAAACCTGCCATGTAGTATACTAGAAAAATAGATTCTTGTAAATCCACCGCCGGCGGGTTTTCATACGCTCCGCGCCCGCCAGCGGGTTTTCATGCGCTCCGCGCTATTATCCCGCAGGTCTCCCGAACAACTGGGGGTGGTGTTTCGCCGCGCTAAACTCCGAAAGCTCAACGCGCTTTAGCGCGTTGAGCCGCCCGCCGGCGGTTTCCTACTAAAACCATAATAAAACTATTGACAAAAAATTTAAGAGCTTATACTATAAATATCATCATATTACTAGGAAATACTCCGCAAAGCCGGAGACTAGTTTTTTAAGGAGTTTTTATGAATATCTTGTTGCGGATTGCAAGAACACGCGGGTTCTTGCTGATGGTTTCGGTGTTTGCGCTGGTTTCTCCGGCGCTGTATTCGGCGGATTTCACGTTGCTCAATGTCTCTTACGACCCTACAAGGGAGCTTTACCGTGATTTTAACGAGGCGTTTGCGCGGCATTACAAGCAGCTTACGGGTAATAATGTTACCATCAGGCAGTCTCACGCCGGATCGGGCGGGCAGGCTCGCGCGGTTATTGAAGGGCTTGAAGCTGATGTTGTAACTTTGGCGCTCGCCTATGACATTGACGAGATTGTCAATAAGGCTCATACGATTTCTCCGGATTGGCAAAGCCGCCTGCCGGATAACAGCGCCCCGTATACTTCTACTATTGTATTCCTTGTACGGGCCGGAAATCCTAAAAAAATACGGGACTGGAATGATTTAACGCGCAGCGATGTAAAAATCATTACGCCCGACCCTAAAACTTCCGGCGGGGCGCGTTGGAATTATCTTGCGGCATGGGCCTATGGTCTTGAGCAGTATAAAAGCGAAGCCGCGGCTCGTGATTTTGTAAAAAAGATTTTCGCCAACGTGCCTGTTCTGGATTCCGGCGCGCGGGGGGCGACGAATACTTTTGTGCAGCGTGGTTTAGGGGATGTTCTTTTGGCGTGGGAAAACGAGGCTTTTTTGTCAATTAACGAGCTTGGCAAGAATAAATTTGAAATTGTTGTTCCTTCTTTGAGTATTCTTGCAGAGCCCACTGTCGCATGGGTTGACACGGTAGTCAAACGGCGCGGCACGGAAGAGGTGGCTAAGGAGTATCTTAAACATCTTTACTCGAAAGAGGGGCAGCGTCTCGCCGCCAAGCATTATTATCGCCCGCGCGACGCCGAAGTCGCCCGCGAGTACGCCGCTCAATTCCCTAATCTTAAGCTGGTAACGATTGACGGCGCGTTTGGCGGCTGGAAAAAGGCGCAGCCTTTGCATTTTGGAGACGGCGGCGAATTCGATAAAATTATGAGCGAACTCAGAAGAAACCGGGGGCGTTCATGAAATTAGCGCTGCCTTTCCCCAAAAAACGTCAGACGGCTAAACTGCCGGGTTTTGGCCTTACATTGGGGCTTTCTCTTACATATATGACGTTGCTTATATTTATTCCATTGAGCGCGCTTGTCTTGTACGCCGCAAAGATTTCGTTTGCCGACTTCATCGAGATAATTTTTAACGAGCGGACGGCGGCGGCGTTCAAGGTTTCTTTTTCGTCTTCTTTTTGGGCGGCGCTGTTTAATTTTTTCGCGGGTTTGATTATCGCTTGGGTTTTAACCCGCTACCGTTTTTTTGGCAAAAAACTTATCGACGCGCTTATCGATTTGCCTTTCGCTATTCCAACGGCGGTCGCGGGTATTTCGCTGGCGCTGATTTTTTCGGGCAATGGTATTATAGGCGCTTTTCTGGAAAAATTCGGTATAAACATCGCTTACTCAAAGGGCGGAATCATCATAGCTTTGATATTTATCGGTTTTCCGTTTGTTGTGCGCACTGTCCAGCCTGTCATAGAAGAGCTTGATAAAGAGGTCGAAGAAGCGGCAAGCAGCTTGGGGGCTAACTATTATCAGGTTTTTGCCCGTGTGATTTTCCCGTCCTTGTTTCCCGCGCTTGTTACTGGTTTTGCGCTGGCTTTCGCGCGGGGGCTGGGCGAGTACGGGTCTATCATTTTTATTTCCAGCAATATGCCTTATGAAAGCGAGATTGTCCCGCTTCTTATCGTTAAACAGCTTTTGCAGTTTAACTACGAAGGCGCCAGCGCAATCGGCGTAAGCCTGCTGGTCTGCGCGTTCGTCATGCTGCTATGTATCAATGTGCTTCAGAATATCATGAAAAAAGGGAGGGCTAAATGAAAAATCGAGTAATGTCGCGCGAGCCGCGCTGGATTAAACCGGTTGCAATCGCGTTTATGCTGATATTTCTTTCGGTATTCGTTTTTATCCCGCTGATAACGATTTTTAGAGAGGCTTTAAGCGGCGGAATTAAGACTTACTTTTACGCCATGTCGGAGCCGGATGTGTTCGCATCTATAAAATTGACTCTGCTGACAGCGCTTGTCTGCCTGCCTGTGAATACGTTTTTTGGCGTGCTTATGGCGTGGGCTATCACGAAATTCAGCTTTAGGTTTAAGCACGTACTTGTTACATTGGTCGAAATTCCATTCGCCATATCGCCCGTTGTAGCAGGTTTGTTGTTCATATTCCTGTTTGGCTCATTCGGCTGGTTTGGCTCATGGCTCATCGAGCATAACATCAAGATTGTTTTCGCCGTTCCCGGAATCATAATCGCCACGGCTTTCGTAACTTTCCCGTTTGTGGCGCGCGAACTTATCCCGCTGATGCAGGAACTGGGGCGCGACGACGAGGAGGCGGCTATGACGCTGGGGGCGCGGGGTTGGCAGATTTTTTTCAAAGTAACGCTGCCTAACATCAAATGGGGGCTGCTCTACGGCGTGATTCTGACCAACGCCCGCGCAATCGGAGAATTCGGCGCTGTGGCGGTTGTGTCGGGGTCTATTCGCGGGGTTACTACAACTATGCCTTTGTATATAGACATTCTTTACGGCGAGTATATGTTTGGGGCGGCTTTCGCGGTGGCGTCGCTGCTAACTATTCTTGCGCTTCTGACGTTGTTTGTTAAAACAATAATCGAGCATATTATCGCCGAACAGCGAAAACGCGCTCTGGTTTAACGGCGGCGTATTTTTATTTTTATGAGGAAATGAGGAAATTATGAGTATAGAATTAAATGGTATTAACAAAAATTTTGGGGATTTTGTCGCGCTTTCAGATATTAATCTTTCTATCCCCACCGGTGAAATCAGCGCTCTGCTGGGTCCTTCCGGTTCGGGGAAAACTACCTTGCTCAGGATAATCGCCGGTCTCGAAGCGCCGGATTCCGGCAGTGTGAGTTTTTTTGGCGAGGATACTACTTGGAAGCAGATCCGCGAGCGTCAGGTTGGTTTTGTGTTTCAGCACTACGCTCTCTTTAAGCACATGAGCGTGTTTGAAAATATCGCGTTCGGGCTTAAAGTGCGTCCAAAGGCGCTGCGTCCCGGCAAAGAGGAAATTCGAGAAAAGGTGTTTTCGCTTCTTTCTATGGTTCAGCTTGAAGCTCTGGCCAACCGTTTCCCAAATGAGTTGAGCGGCGGTCAAAAACAGCGGGTCGCGCTGGCGCGGGCTCTGGCGGTGGAGCCTAAGGTTCTGTTGCTGGACGAGCCTTTCGGCGCTCTGGACGCGAAGGTCAGGCAGGAACTGCGGCGCTGGCTGCGTTTTCTTCACGATGAAATACATATTACTAGTGTGTTTGTTACTCACGATCAAGAGGAGGCGCTGGAAGTTTCCGACAACATTGTAATTTTGAATAAGGGCCGGATTGAGCAGACTGGTTCGCCTGAAGATGTGTACGATCGTCCGGCGAATCCGTTTGTTTACGGCTTTTTGGGTAATGTCAATTTATTTCACGCCCGGCTTGATCACAAGGGGGCTCTTAATCTTGAGTCCGAAAAAGGCGGCGCGGAGGATTCGCCGGCTCAATCGGACGAGGTTTCATTTTTTGTCCGTCCGCATGATGTGTCTATTAGTCTTTCTAATGAGGACGGCAAGGGTATTGAAGCGCGTATCACCGATCATCGTCTGCTTGGTAGTCGTGTGCGGGTGAATGTTCAGACTTTAAGTGGTGAAAAGGACATCGAGGCGGATATTGACAAAAAGCATTGGAATAGTATAAAACAAGATGGGCAGGAGATAGGAAAAAAAGTGTTCATTCGTTTTATTGGCGCGAAAATCTTTTCCAAAAACGAAAACTGGAGCGATTATGTCATTTAAGCGGCGCGATATGTTCTTCAAAGCGAGGCGCTATGCTGTATAAAACCGAGGGTCTCCGAAAGCGGGTGTTTGCGTTTTTCGGGACGAGTGTGAAAATTTATTCGAAAACGGGGTTAATTAATGGTGTCTGAAAAGGATTCTGATCTTTTTCACCGCAGCGAGGTGTTTCTTTCCCATGTTGCTTCTTCTATCAAGGGAGGGCTTTGTCTTGCTTACAGTTATCAGGCTGAAGATACTGTCGTTTTAGATATGTTGCTCAAGCTTGGTTTAAGCGAGTTTGATGTGTTCACGCTGGACACAAAAAGGCTTTTCCCGGAAATGGATGTATATCATAAGAAAGTCGAAGAATTCTTTGGTATAGATATTCTGCGCTGTTATCCTGATGTTGATGAAGAGGCCGAACTTGAAGCTAAGTTGGGTGAATTTGGTATGTGGGATAGTGTTGAATCGCGGAAGTATTGTTGCGATATACGGAAGGTCAGGCCATTGTCGCGTTTCCTGCAAGGGAAAAGCGCGTGGTTTACGGGGCTTCGCGCCTCGCAGTCGGAGACGCGCGCTGATATGCGTTCTTTGGAATATGATGATCAATTTGGCTTGATAAAAATAAATCCGCTTGTCGACTGGAGTGAAGAGGCTGTATTCGCATATATTAACGAACGGGGTCTTCCGCTAAATCCGCTTTACGGGAATGGGTTCCGTAGTATTGGCTGCTCTCCGTGTACACGGCCCGTGAAGGCGGGCGAAGATGTTCGGGCGGGCAGGTGGTGGTGGGAAGACCCGAATCAACGGGAATGTGGCTGTATGGTAAAATATAGGCAGGAGCATGAGCAAAACGCTGCAACAATCAAACTTGGATAAGCTCGAATCACAGAGTGTTTTTATTATCCGCGAAGCGTATAAGTCTTTCAAAAATATTGGGATGCTTTGGTCGATAGGAAAAGATAGTACTGTCTTGCTGTGGCTGGCGAAAAAGGCGTTTTTTGGTCATGTGCCGTTCGAGCTTATTCATATTGATACTGGTTACAAGATACCGGAAATGATTATTTATCGCGATCAGTTGGCTAGGGATTTGCGTTTAAGGCTTGTGGTTGGTCAAAATAAGCAGGCTATCGCCGAAAAACGCACTTTCTTTGATGGTCTTGATCGTGTGAGTTGCTGCCGCGAGTTAAAAACTAGGGCTCTGCGCTCGACGCTGGACGGGACGTCGCCGCGCAGGGTGTACGATCCGGTTCATGATGTGTGGCAGGATTTGGAATCGGGGGATCCTTACAATGCTGTTATTGTCGGCGCGCGCAGCGACGAGGAGGGCAGCCGCTCAAAAGAGAGGGTTTTTTCCGCCCGTGATGAAAAGAGCGAGTGGGACGCTAGCGCCCAGCCGCCGGAGCTCTGGAATCTTTATAAAACTGAATTCGCGCCAAAGACTCATGTGCGAGTTCATCCTTTGCTCGACTGGACCGAGCTTAATATTTGGGAGTATATTGAGCGGGAAAAAATTCCTACTATTTCGATTTACTATAACCAGGGTGACGGTAAGCGCTACCGTTCGCTGGGTTGTTATCCTTGTACGTTTCCTGTAGACTCCGACGCACGGAATCCGCGCGAGGTGATTGAGGAGTTGACTAGCGGGAAATTTCGCAACATTGCCGAGCGCTCCGGGCGCGCTCAGGATCAGGACAGCGGCGGAACGTTGGAAATATTGCGTAAAGAAGGCTATATGTGATGCCGGATATTGAAGACTGTAAAAAGCGCATGAATATTGTTGTTACTGGTCATGTCGATCACGGTAAGAGTACGTTGATAGGCCGCTTCCTTGCCGATACGGGGTCTCTGCCTGAGGGTAAGTTGCAGGCTGTGCGGGATTCTTGTAAAAGGAACGGGCGTGTTTTTGAGTATGCTTTTCTGTTGGACGCGCTCGAGGATGAACAGAATCAGGGTATTACTATAGACAGCGCCCGGATTTTTTTTAAGAGCGCTGTTCGTGAATATATTATTATTGACGCGCCGGGTCATATAGAATTTTTACGGAATATGTTGAGCGGCGCTTCCCGCGCGGAGGCTGCGGTGCTTGTTATTGACGCTGTTGAGGGTGTTGCGGAAAATTCAAAGCGGCATGGTTTGCTTCTTTCGCTGCTTGGTGTTACGCAGGTGCTTGTTGTGGTGAACAAGATGGATCTTGCGGGTTATGATGAAAGTGTTTTTAATGGGATTAAGGCTGAATATGAGGAGTATTTAGCGAAATTGCGGGTGCGTCCTGTTGCTTTTGTGCCTGTGAGCGCCCGTGAAGGGAAGAATATTACTTGCCGCGCCGCCGAGACTTCTTGGTACAAGGGTAAGACTGTGCTTGAAGTGCTTGATAGTTTTACGCCGCTTGTGTCAAAAGAAAAATCCTTTTTCGCTATGCCGGTGCAGGATGTTTATCGTTTTAGTAATGATAATGACGAGCGCCGGATATACGCCGGCTCTGTGGTGAGCGGCGAGGTGTCCGCGGGGGACGCGGTGCGTTTTCTTCCTTCACGGAAGGAGGCGCATATTAAGTCTGTCGAGGTGTGGAACGCTTCTCCTAAGTGTACGGCCCGCGCGGGTGATGCGTCTGGTTTTACGCTGGTTGAGGATATTTATGTGAAGCGCGGCGAGGTTATGCTTAGGCGGTCTGAAAAGGCGCTTGTCGAATCGGCTTCAAAAATAAGGGCTAATATAATTTGGCTGGGCGAGCGGCCGTTTGGTTTTAATAGGGCTTATTTGCTTAAGCTTGCTTGTGTTAAGGTTGATGCGCGTCTTGAGTGTATTGAGCGTTTTTTGGGGGATGAGTCTGAATCCCGCGGCGAATCGCCTCACGAATTGGCGCGTAATGAATCGGGTAGTGTGGTGCTGGCTCTTTCTCATCCTATTGCTGTTTCGTCGTTTTATGATAATGCGGATTTGGGGCGTTTTGTTATTGTTGATGGTTACGACGCGGCGGGTGGTGGTATTGTTCTTGAAAACTTGAGCGCCAAAAAAGCATGGGATAGTCTTGCTAGTTGCGAGGGTTCAAGCGGCGCCGATGCCGCCCAATTTGAAGAGGAATTGTTCTCCCTCCTAAAAAAATATTTTCCCCGCCGTTTCGAATAACCCGCCAGCGGGTTTCCATCCGCTACGCGCCCACCAGTGGGCTTCATATCCGCTACGCGGCGGCATACCGATAGATTTTCTACAGAAGATGGAGTTTCGCTATGCGAAACTCCGAAAGCAAAATGCTCCGCATTTTGCTACGCTAGGCGGTAGTATCCCGCGAGTCTCCCACAACAAGGGTGTGGAGTTTCGCCGCGCGAAACTCCGGGGCTCCGATAAAGGCGATTGGCATACGCGACTGCCATACGCTGAAACTTTGATGAAGGCGTGGAGTTTGCGCCTCGTGCAAACTCCATGTCCCCATCATAGAGACTTCGGCGGATGCGGGTACGCCGCCGCATATACCAGCAATTCTCATTTTAGAAAACAGTAATAAAATACCTCTATGAGGAATGGGATATTTAACCTGATTGCGGGCGCTTGTATATTCCTGCGATTTTTACTAGGATTATTTTATAAATTTGAATCAATTTCAAAATATTAGATAGTTTGGAATAGATCGAGTTCAAAATTGTTTTCCCTTAATTTAAATTTTGGGAAGACCTCAGTTTAATACACTAAGGAGCTCTAACATGAGTGTACGCGCTACAGGTTCGTTAATTGGGGATACGGTATATGTTACCGCGCTTCCCAACAGTCCAAAAATGACTGTTGTTTCAGTTGACGCCGATGCAAAGCAAGTTGTCGCCGTTTGGTTTTCAGATAGTCGTGAAGCCCAGCAAGCGGTTTTTCCGGCTTCCGCCCTTGACAGGGTCGAGGTGAAGGCGCCTCCCGCGCCCGCAAAGAAAGTCGTTTCCGGCGCAAAGCCGGGACGTAAAAAGAAATAACATTAATTACGGTCTTAACCCGCCCCAATTACAGGCTGTGGAGTCGATTGAGGGGCCGGTTCTCATCATCGCAGGCGCCGGCTCCGGGAAAACTCGTGTAATAACGTGCCGTATTGCGTATATGCTTAAAAAAGGCATTCCGCAATCGGCCATTTTAGCTTTAACATTTACCAATAAAGCTGCTCGTGAAATGGAAAGCAGGGTCAAAGAGATTACAGGGCGTTCTTTACAGGCGCTTACTGTGAGCACTTTCCACGCTTTCGGCGTGAAAATCCTGCGTGATGAAATTGAAGCGCTGGGTTGGAGGCAGAATTTCTCAATTTACGACGAAGGCGATAAGTTCGAAGCCGTAAAGGACGCGCTGCGCGAGTGTAAAATGTATAAAGCCAGCGAGGGCGGCGATGTAAAATCTATTGGGCAAATTTTTTCTAAAATAAAAACAGGTTTGCTGCGTTGGGGGGAAGGCGCCGACCCTGCGTTTCAATGCGTATTTGACGAGTATCAGCATAGTTTGAAGGTATATAACGCTGTTGATTTTGACGACTTACTAGTAATGCCGATTATGCTTTTTGAGCAGTTTCCTGATGTTTTGCAAAAATACCGCGCCAGATACCGCTATATCATGGTTGATGAATTTCAGGATACAAGCCACATCCAATATAAACTGATGAAGATGCTTGCCGGGAATAATGTCTGTGTTGTCGGCGATGATGATCAATCTATATATTCGTGGCGCGGAGCGAATTACGGAAATATACTCCAGTTTGAAAAAGATTTTCCTGATTTACTGGAAATAAAACTTGAACAAAATTATCGTTCTACTACAACGATTCTGGACGCGGCTAACGGTGTTATTTCACACAATACAAACCGCAAAGAGAAACGCCTTTGGACCGGCAAAAGCGGGGGCAGGGCGATTGAATTCTTTTCGCCCGATAACGAGAGCGCGGAAGCGGATTTTATCGCGGAAAAAATAAATTCGCTTAGAAGGCGCGAACATTTGAAATATGACGATTTTGGTATCCTGCTTCGCGCTAATTCTTTGATGGACCGTATTGAAGAAAGTCTTCTTTCTGAAAATATCCCATACCGAGTGTCCGGCGGTACTAGTTTTTTTGCACGTAAAGAGATAAAAGATGTTTTGAGTTATCTGCGTCTCATTGGGAATACGGATGATGATGTCAATTTACTGCGCATAATAAATACGCCTCGGCGCGGGATTGGTAAAAGCACTATAACGCAGGTATCGGAGCTTGCCCGCGCAAATCACAGCTCGTTATGGGATGCAATGAACAAGATGCGTTACGCGCAAAATACACTGTTCCAAGAAACGGCGCAAACAGAAATCGACCAATTTTTGACATTAATTGAAACGCAGCGAGAGGAAATTTTAGGTAAGAAAAATTTGTCGCACAAGGTAAAAAACTTAGTGGATGTAATTGATTACTGGTCGCACCTTGTCAGCGATAACAGTAAAAACGAAAAAGCCGCTCGTTGGAAATTTCTTAATATACAAAAATTTATACAGTCCATAGAGACGTGGGAAAAAAATCCTGACAATTTTGATCCTACACTGTACCCGTATCTTAACCGTATAAGTCTTATAACTCGCGATGAAGGCGATGGCGACCAGGCGGGCGGCAAGGTTAATCTTATGACAATTCACGCTTCTAAAGGTCTGGAATTCCCTATCGTGTTTATTGCGGGCGTGGAGGATGGTATTATTCCGCACGAGCGCAGTCTGGAGGAGGAGTCCGGAAATATTGAAGAGGAACGCCGTTTGTTTTATGTTGCGATAACCCGCGCTCGCGAAAAATTATTCATCACAAGTTGTCTTCACCGCCGCCGCAATCAGACGCTTATTGAATGCAGCCCGTCGCCGTTTCTCCAAGAAATTCCATCGCATCTAATCGAAAATAACGCCGGTTTATTGAGCGAGCAAGATGAAAATCCGCCCAGCGCGGAAGAATATTTCGCAAAGATTAAAGAAAAATTTAAATGACACCGGCCGTCACCAGCCTGCGATTTCATAGAATTCAGCAAGCGGTGTACGAGCTTCG
>JAIRZA010000100.1 GCA_031267475.1 Spirochaetaceae bacterium
AGCAACCATGCCGCTATCAGTCTGGAGGGCGAAAACGGTGTGGGGATAATAGGCGGGGAGCGCATGGCGCGGCTTGATACGCGGGGCGGCTTTTACGATGTTATACGCGCAAACAAAGACCTTCCTGTCGCCGGCGGTTTCCCCGTTTATACGCCGCCCGCGGAACCTTTCAAATGGACGGCTATCCCGCTTAAATGATGGTGGAAAAATCTGTTTTAAGGCGGATTTTACCCGCGTCCGCTTGTTTCCTGATTTGTTTTGCTTTTTACAGGCTTTTTGCGTTCATTGCCTTTACGCCAAAGTCACATTCATATTTTGAAAACAGCTTTACACATTACGGCGGCGTGATTGCGGGTGGGTATGGCGCTTATATTCAAAAAAGCAGCTCAACGTGCGGACAAGCGGCGCTGGCGTTTTTCCTGTCGTCCACCGGAAGAATAGAAACAGAGTATTCCGTAACCAGCAAGATGGAAAAAAAATCGATGCTGTCACTTTACGATATGGAGGTCTTTGCGCGGTCGTATGGCTTAAAGACCCAACTGTTGAAAGTAAAACCTGATTATTTCAGGAAAAATCCGGCGCAGTCGATTTTGCACTTGAAAGAAAAACACTACATCGTCTTTTTGAACGACGCGGGAAAATACGCCGTTATATTCGACCCCGCTTACGGCAAAGTTTATGCGCCGTGGAATAAGCTGAGTAAGATAATGAGCGGGTATATGCTCTATGCCTATACCTCATAAAAAAATTTGTCTTTTATCTGTCATTTTTCTTTCACTGCCCTTAATGCTCAGTATTCCCTCATTGTCGCTTCCGCTTGTGATTGTTTTTATATATTCCACGCTCACACTTCATATATCGAAAAATAAACGTTTTTTCCATACCGGTCTGGCCTTAACAATATTTTTGTCGTTGCTTGCTTTTACCATCAACGGTTTTTTCATGGATAATATTTTTTTGCTGGCGTTGACGCTTTTTTATTTTACCATTCTGATAACGCTCGACCTATACGCGCTGTCTTACTTTTCCGTAAGGCAAAAATTCGCGGTTACAATCAGTTTTATATATGCGGCGCTTTCAAGAATATTATTGTCATGTCTGTCTTTTATATTTCCTCTTTATTATACTTTGCAGGCGCATTTTATGCCTTTCATGGGCGCGATTTCAAAATATATACTGCCGGTATTATTCGAGGCTCTGATAATTTCAGCCGCTGTTACGGTTTTTCGCGCAGTCAAATATAAAAAATTTCTGTCAATAATTGAATTGTTCGTAATATCGGCGGTTTGCGTGTTTGCTACAATTGCGTATAGGAATTCATTGAAAATAGACGCGCCGGCAAGTGTGTCCGCCGGCGCGGGTGTTTCAGGCGGGCTTAGTGTAAGTTTTGTTCAATTGTCATTTTCAAGGAATGATTATATTTTGAGCGATAATTATCCCGGATTTGGAGAAAAAATAAGTCAGGCATACTTGGAATATGCAAAAAAAACACCGGAAACGCGGCTGCTTGTCATGCCGGAAAGTTCATTCCCGTATATAGATTTTGAAGACGACCAGACGCTTAAAGAATTAAAACTGCTGGCAAAACAAAGGCGGCAATATATAATTTCCGGTTACTATTCAAAAAAAGGCGACAGAATTTACAATTCTGTAATTCTGATAAATCCTGACGGAGAGATTGCGGATATTTACAGCAAAAATTCTGTCGTTCCAATTTTCGAGTCAAAATGGGCGGCTGTTTCAAACGAAAGAATCATTTTTAACATTGACGGCTGTGTAATTCAACCGATGATATGTTACGAAACAGTTTTCATGTCCATGTATCAATATAAACATTCAAACCTATTCGTCGCGGTCGGCAACGCGGCTTTTTCCGAAGGTATCGCATACTCAAGGCTGCATAACGCTTACGGCGTTTTCTATTCAAGAACTTTTGGCATCCCCTATTTGCAAATAACACAGGACGGACCGTCATTTTATGTTGATAAAAACTACAAGCTGCGTTTTCTCTCCGCGTCAAACGAAATATCTTACAATTCTGTGTTGATTACGGACGCGGGCTTTCAATAAAACCACGCTGCTGTTAGACTTGGTATATGATAGTGGTGGCGCTCTGCTCCGGCGGGCTGGAAAAACTTGTGTCCAATGAAATTCGAAAACTTGCGGAACATTCAAAAAATGATTTTAGGATAACTGGTTCAGAATTTGGAAAAGTCCGTTTTGAAACAAATCTAAGCGGAATTTATTATGCTTTACTCTCGCTTCGCGCCGCCGACAGGCTGTTGCTTGAAACGGCCTCTTTCCCGGCTTCCGATTTTGACGAGTTATTCGAAGGAACGCGCGCTGTCGCGTGGGAAGATTATGTCCCCAAAGGCGTGAACCTCGTCGTCGATAAGGTGCGCTCGAATCATTCTCAGCTTTCCGCGGAAACCACGATTCAGGCAATGGCGCACAAAGCGGCGGCGGAAAGGCTTTGCAAGCGCTATTCCCAAACACGGCTGCCGGAAGACGGCGAAACGGCCAAACTGCGAGTATACATCGAGAAAAATCAGGCGCAAATCCTGCTCGACCTGTGCGGCAAGCCGCTTTTTAAGCGCGGCTACCGTGTAGAAGGCGGAACAGCGCCGCTGCGCGAAAGCACTGCGGCGGCGTTGTTGCTGCTGTCGCTCTGGCGGCGAAAATATCCGCTGTACGACCCGTTTTGCGGCTCAGGAACTATAGCGTTAGAGGCGGCCTTGTACGCATGGGATGTCGCGCCCGGTTTGGGACGGCGTTTTGCTATTTCCGCGCTGGGATTCGCCGATGAAAAAATCGAAAACGAGGCGCGGAAATCTCTGATTGAACGAATAGACCTTTCAAGAACGGTGCAGATATACGGCAGCGACAGCGATTCCGCAGTCGTTGAAACGGCAAAGGCAAATTTGGGGCGCGTTTTGAAGATGATATCCGGTATTAATTCGGGCGCCGCTCGTCCTGTCTGTACGCCTAAATTATGGTGGAGGAAGATGGAAGACGCGAAAGCGCCGGCTGACGAGGGTTTCATCATTACAAACCCGCCGTACGGAATACGCCTGCTTGACAAGGAAAGCGCGGAAGATACATACCGCAAAATGGCTGTTTTGAGGGATAATTTTCCTTCTTGGAAGATAAATATATTGAGCTCTCATTCCGGCTTTGAATCATTTTTTGGGTCAAACGCCAGTCGTTGCAAAAAAATCACGGCCGGCGCGTCAGAAACGTATTTTTATGAGTATGACGCCGGCGATCGGAAAAAAATTCCTGAGCGTACTCAGGATAAACAAACCAAAAACACTAAAAGCGTCGTGAATACGTATACGTGGTAGCGCCGGCTTCCGCCAGCGCCAGCGTCAATCTGCCGCGTCAACTTGACGCGGCAGATTGACGCTGGCAGACTAAATCATCTCTTTTTTATGTTTCGCTCAAACTCCGTGAAGCGATTGTCCAGATCGGCGGTAAGACGGGTTTTTTCCTCATCCGTCAAAAAAGAATAGTTAATGCTGTTATACGCAAACTGCTTAAAGTCCGCGTAGACTAATTGGCTGTAGCGCTGGGCGGCCAGTACATACTGGCTTGTAAGGTCGCTGCGCAGAATACCGGGGTCGTCGGTGGACAGGACTATGGGAACTCCGTTGTTATAATAGAGCATGATGGGATGTTCGCCGTCCTTTACACCAAGGATAAATTCGTTGCTTGTCAAGTTGATTTCGACAGGTATTTTTTGCGCCGCCATATAATCCAGCGTCTTTTGAGCGTTGGTTTCAAAGGCAATGTCCACGCCGTGTCCAATTCTGCCGGCTCCGGCCTGAAATACAGCGTCCGCGATGTGAAAGTTCAAATCCTCAGGCGGTGTAAGCCCGTCCCTTAGCTCGCCCGCGTGCATGGAGGTTTTAACGGATGGGATTTTTGTTTTAAGGCGGCGGAACATCTCCATGTGTCCCCAGTAGTCTCTTATGGATGTTTCGCCGTTTTCGGCGGATACTATGTTGACCCCGACAAGCAGGGGGCTTTGCTCGCAGGCCTTAAAACTGGTGTAAAGCTGGGCGAAAACCTGCAAGGGCTCGCTGTTACGGTTGCAATAAGCTTGATACCGGCTAAAAACCTCAGGCGCGACGGATGACGCTTCATCATGGATTCCCTTGATATTCCCGGCATACGCGACAATATTCTGCTGGATATCGGTGTTTGTATTCCAAGTATCCCAAATTATATCCAAAAGCGCGGAAAAACCGTTGCTGTCTTCGCTCCGAATGTATGCCTTAAGCTGCCTGTTCCATTCATCGTTCTGGTATGCGGAGATTCTGACATCGGGGCTGCTGAGCATAATCTCAAGATAGGATACGTTCTCGTCAGCCGCCCGCCGCCGGAGTTCTTCTAGCAGGATGATTTCATATGTAATCTCGTTGCCGGCGTTGCCGAAAATGCCGAATGTGTCAAAGAAAAACTCGTCCGGCGGCAGGGTCTGGGCAAGGTAGCCGTAATTACGGACAGACCAGTGATCAATGCACTGAACGCGGATATTGTGCAGGTTGGGCATATCCGGTGTGAGTTGAATCGCCTGAGGCAGTCTGGGATCGCTTTTGTAAAGTTTGAATGTCTGGAGGTCCAGATACATCCTCCCGTTTACGGCTATGTCAAAATAAGTTTCCGCGTAAACCGAGCCGGTCAGGTGGTTGTGCAGATCCGCCCCTTTGGGCATCTGGGAAAAGAAATACTGCAAC
>JAIRZA010000103.1 GCA_031267475.1 Spirochaetaceae bacterium
ATAAACGCATTTATCAACATAGGAATATCATCTTTACGCTCGCGCAGCGGCGGCACAAAAATAGTAACAACATTCAAACGGTAGTACAAATCCTCGCGAAAAGCCCTCCTTTCGATTTCCGCTTTCAAATCCTTATTCGTAGCCGTAACAAGCCGTATATCAACCTCTATCGTATCCTCGCCGCCGACACGCTCAAACTTCCTTTCCTGCAAAACACGCAATAACTTAATTTGAATGTTTTGATCAATTTCGCCAATCTCGTCAAGAAACAATGTACCCTCGTTAGCAAGTTCGAATTTCCCGCGACGCAACGACGAAGCCCCGGTAAACGCGCCTTTTTCGTGCCCAAAAAGCTCGCTTTCTAAAATACTCTCCGCAAGAGCGGCGCAATGCACTTTAATAAAAGGCTTATCCTTGCGCGGCGACAGACGATGTATAGCGTCCGCTATAAGCTCCTTGCCAACACCCGATTCACCCGTTATCAAAACAGAAGCCTTAGTAGGCGCTACACGCTCGACCGTATCAAAGACACGGCGTAAGGTTTCACTCGCGCCAATCACCGTGTTGTTTACACGGTGGCGTTCAAGCTCCGCTTCCAGACGCTGCCGTTCAAGCCGCCGCTCGCGATTACTTAGCGCCCGTTTTACCAGAATAGAAAGCCGGTCAATGTCAACAGGTTTTGTAAGAAAATCCCATGCGCCGTTTCGCATAGCTTCCACCGCGTCTTTTACCGTGCCGTGACCTGTAAGCACAATGACCGGAATCCCGGGCGCGTCCGCCTTAATTCGTTTAAGAAGCTCGTCTCCATTCATGCCCGGCATTCTTAAATCTATGATTGCAAGATCGATGTCGCCTTTTTGGTAGCGTTTCCATGCGGTTTCTCCGTCTTCCACGATAACAACATCATAACCGTCGGATTCAAGCGACTCCGAAAGCCCTTCGCGTATACCTTTTTCATCATCCGCTATCAAAATCTTGAATTTCATTACCAAGCCGTTTAATGAGTCGCCTTAAAATCTTATCTGTTTTACAACAAATATTAACCATAAGGCGGCGCTGATTAACTCACGGCTAATCAGCGCCGCCTTAGTAACATATCGGCAAAAATACAAGTCCGCGCCGCGCCGCGCCGTAAGCCGGACAAGCTGATTTGTTTAAGCGGATTTCGCCCGCGAAAGTTCGCGCCGCATTTCAAGAAGCGCCTCGCGCGCGGCGGCGGCGGCTTCCTCTAAAGAATCGCACGGCGCTTTTTCCCAGGCTTTGAGTATGGAGCGCGAAGCGTTTACAACACCGCCCCCGCCGTCCGGATTCAAAAGTACGGCCGCGCTTTCCGCGCCGCCGCCCTGCGCCCCGTACCCCGGTATTAAAAAAAACAGCTTGTTGTATTTTTCACGAATGGCGGCGGCTTCTTCCTGCTCTGTGCAGCCTATGACCGCCCCGAATCCGCCGTATCCGCAGCCGCCTTTGTACCTAAGCGCAAAAGCGGCAATGGCGCGCGCGACCGCGTCGTACAATTTTCCGCCGGCGCTCAGTTCCTGATTCTCAAAGTCGCGCATACCCGGATTCGATGTGCGTGTAAGGATAAAAGCGCCTTTTCCGGTTTTTTCCGCGGCGTTTAACCAGGGGGTCAGGCTGTCTATCCCCATATACGGGTTTAGCGTAACAAAATCAGCTTCAAAGTCGCCGTAAAAATGCGCGGCGGCGTAGCGTTCCGCAGTGTCCGCTATATCGCCGCGTTTAATATCGGCTATCACGAGTCCGCCGCGTTCTCTGATATAGGAAAGCGTCTTGGAATATACCGCCAATCCCGCAAGACCCAGCGCTTCGTAATACGCTATTTGTACTTTATAGCAAGCCGCCGCGTCAAACGTCGCGTCTATTAGCGCTTTGTTGTACGCTAAAATCGCGCCGGCGCGATCGGGGAAGCGCTCGCGGGCTGCTTCGGGCAGATATTCAAACGCCGTATCCAGCCCTACGCATACAGCGCCTTTCGTGATTGTCGATTCGTGGAGTCTGTCAATGCTGTTCATCCGCGCTCCTTTTAAGTCTGATGTCAACCGCGCCTCTATGGGCGGGCAAGCCCTCTGTTTCGGCTAATGTCATACACGAGCCGGCGAGCTCCGCGCAGCCTTCTTCTGAAATGGATTGGCAAAAGGCCGCCCGTAAAAATGAGCCCGTCCACAGACCGCCGGAAAAGCGGGCGCTGCCCATGGTCGGGAGTATGTGGTTCGCGCCGGAAACGTAGTCGCCAAACGCCGCCGGCGCGTAGTGTCCAACAAACAGCGAGCCGTAGGCGTTCAGCTTCTTGCAAGCGTATTGTTCCGCTTCGGGGGCTGTCTGAAGTTCGATGTGCTCCGGCGCGCGGTTGTTGGCTAGTTCTATCGCGTCATCAATTGTGTCCGCAAGATATATTTCGCCGTTGTCCGCCCACGAGCGTCCGGCGGTCTTTTTGCTTGCTAGTTTGTCGAGCTGTTTTTCGAGTTCGGCGAGCGTCTTTTCTATCGTTTTTTTATCCGTGCATACAAATTCCGACTTCGCGTCTGTATCGTGTTCCGCCTGCGCTAAAAGGTCTGCCGCTATGTAGCCGGGGTTTGCTGTTTTGTCTGCGATTATTAATACTTCGCTTGGTCCGGCAAAGCCGTCTATGCCTACGTCGCCCAGAACTTGTCGTTTTGCTTCGGTAACAAAGCGGTTGCCGGGGCCTGCTATCATATCAACTTTTTGAATTAAATATTCCGATTTTGAGTTTGCCGCCCCGTAAGCGAAAGCGGCTATTGCTCCGGCTCCGCCCATGCAGTAGATTTCGTCCGCGCCGGCGATGTCCATGGCGACGAGGACGGCGGGGTGTACGCCGGTGTTGTTTGACGGGGGCGAGCAGGCTGCTATGCGTCGTACTCCGGCGGCTTTTGCCGTTGTTATGCTCATCAGCGCGGAGCTTGGCAGGGGGTGCCGGCCGGCGGGAACGTAGCATCCGCAGCTTTCTACTGGCAGCAGGCGGCATTCTAGTTTCACGCCTTTGGTTTCAGTTTTTATTTCATGTGTACAGGCGAGTTGTTGTTCCGCAAAGTTCTTTATTCTTGAGTGCGCGAAGCGCAGCGCGGCTATTGTTTGCGGCGGGGTGTTGTTATATGCCGCTAGGACTGTTTCGCGCGCAACGTGTACTGTTTCCATGCGGGTTTTATCAAATTGTTCCGCGTATTCAAGCAGCGCTGTTTCTCCGCGGGCGCGGACATTGTTGATGATGTCTTTTACTATGCGCGTCAACTTTTCATCCCGCAGGCAAGGTTTTGCCTGCGCCTGTTTTATCAGTGTCAAGCTCATAGTTTAATTGTACCTGTAGTGTGTGCTTATAAATAGTGGGTTGACGGCGGCGAGTTCTAAAATTTGTGTTTGTCGCGGCGGCATAGTTCTATTATGAATTTTGTTATGTTCTTAAAATTATTTCCGTCAAGTTGAGCGGCGGTGTCCTCCGGGCTGTTCAAGAGTCGCCATGTTTGGGGGACGTGTTCTACGCCGCGCCGTTGTCGTTCTTCGCTGCTGATTAGTGTGCCTATGTATAGGTCGTTCCCGCGTATAAATGTTAAAAAGGCTGCCGCTTCTTTCGCGGGCAGCACGGTTATTGTTTGCGCCGCTAGTCCTGCTCTTAAAAAGCCCGCATCGTCTGAGAATGGTGTTGGCAGTAATAAAAAGTGTCCGCTGGGTATGCTTTTCGCGGCTTCCATGGCGTATAGTTGCAGGAGTCTGAGTTGATTTTTTAGCGGCGCTGTTGTTCCGCTGTGTTCGTTTTTCAAAAGGTCGCTTGCTGTTTTAGAGATTATTAGCGTGTCGCCGCGTCCGCAAGCGTCAAAGATGAAGAAGCGGCAGGATTTAAGTCCGATTCTTTTAAGGCCTTTTGCTAACAGGTAAGCGCCTTGATCCCTGAGTCCTTCGTTTTCGGATAGTTCTTCTTTGTCGGTAAAGATTATCATCCAGTCTCTAGATGCGTGTCCGCGCAGGCGCAGGGCTGCGTCTATTAGTATGAAGACCGCCGCCCCGTTGTCGTTGGCGCCCGGGCTGTCCGGCACTCTGTCGTAATGCGCCGCAAATACGGTGAGCGTTCTTTTGCTTCCTTGCCGGAGTATGTTTGGCGCGGGTACAACAAAGATGTGGCGTTTTCCTCCTATGTTTACGACGGAGGCGGAAAATTTTAGTTCGTTAAGCAGTCCGGTGAGTATGTTGAATCTGTCGTTTCTAATATCAATGAAGTCCTTAAAGCGGTGGTACGGCGGGGCTGGGTTTGCGGAATTTACTGTTCCCTCTTT
>JAIRZA010000155.1 GCA_031267475.1 Spirochaetaceae bacterium
TTTGTTTTACGCATGATGGAATCCTTTATGTTATTGTTTTTCAGCGCCTTGGCATACGCCGCGCCTGTGTTTCCACTTTAACCTTTATAGCATAATAACAAAATTGTGTAAGCACAAGGCTCAATGCGCAAAGCGCATTGAGCTCCGGAGTTTGCGCGGAGCGCAAACTCCACGCCTTTTTTTGTATGAGAGACTTGCGGGATACTGGTTCAACGCGCAAAGCGCGTTGAACTCCGGAGTTTGCGCGGAGCGCAAACTCCCTAAGCAAGCGCATAGCGCTTGCGGCAAACTCCACGCCCCCTCGTCGAGGTTTCAGCGACTGAGGGTATGCCGCCGCGTAGCGGATATGAAACCCGCTGGCGGGCTGGCGGGCGCGCTTCCGCTTCGGTTTTATTGATCCGTATTAAAGTACATCACATTGCGGCGCAGAACACAGAGTTGAAGAGCCCCGCAATACTTCCTATTCGTAAAGTGCTACATCGCTATTGTTATTCCCGCTGATTTCGCCGCCGCTATTCGTGAATGTGCCGCTGGTGACCACATACACGCCGCTGCCGCCGCTGGCCGCGTTATTCCCGTTTATTGCCCCGCCGTTCATCGTGAACACGCCGGCGGCGTTCACATGCACGCCGCCGCCATAGGACGCGGTATTCCCGCTTATTGCCGCCCCGCCGCTCATCTCGAACTTGCCGCCGCCGTTCACACGTACGCCGCCGCCGCGTTCCGCCGTATTCCCGCTAATCGCGCCGCCGCTCATCTCGAACACGCCGCCGCCGTTCACACATACGCCGCCGCCATAGGACGCGTTATTCCCGCTGATATCTCCGCCGCTCATCTCGAACTCGCCGCCGCTATTCACATATACGCCGCCGCCGGTGTTACTATTAGCGCTACCGCCGCCTGTTAATGTTACGCCTTTTTTCATCATAAAAGTTCCCGCAACGCTGATAAGCGCCTCGCCGTTAGCGATTTTAGCGCCGTCTATTACCAAGCCGCCGCCTGCGCCGCCCAGCGTGAGGCTCGCGCCGGACTCGACAGCAAACAGCGCGGCGGTCATGCCGGAAGCGGCGCGTCTAATCGTATATGATGTTTCGCTATCCGGTACCGTGAGCGTGATATTTTTGCCGTTAATGCTCACAGTATCCGTAAGCGTTATCATCTCTTTATACAAAGTTATAACGGAATTTCCAGATTCCGCGCCGTCAACCGCCGCGTACAGCGTCTTGTACGCACTTATCTCATCCTTGCCGCTGTACGCCTCGAATCCGGCGGGTATCAGCCAGCCGCCATTGCCGCCCGCCTTTATTTCGCCAACCGCTGTGTCAAACGTGAACTTTGCGATGTCGTCTCCTGTTACAGCGCCGTCCGTCCTGTGCAGGATTTCCCTGCTTACCGAATCGCCCATAATAGCAGCGCTTATCTCTATTTTCGCAATTTTTCCGCCGTCAACGTTTGGCGCAAGCGTCCCGGTTACTGTTATTTGACAGCCGTCTGCAAGATACACGGCGTTATTTTGGGATACAAACGCCGCCTTGCTCATGGTAAAATTTCCGAATGTATACACTCCTGCGCCGCGTTCCGCCGTATTTCCGCTGATTTCGCCGCCGCTCATCTCGAATGTTCCGTCTATATCCACAACCACGCCGCCGCCGCCGGTGGTCGCCGTATTTTCGCTAATCGCGCCGCCGCTCATCTCGAACCCGCCGCCGTTCACCACAACCACGCCGCCGCCGGTGGTCGCCGTATTCCCGTTGATTTCGCCGCCGCTCATCTCAAACCCGTCACCGTTCACCACATACACGCCGCCGCCGTGTTCCGCCGTATTCCCGCTAATCGCGCCGTCGCTCATCTCGAACCCGCCGCCGCCAGCTATATATACGCCGCCGCCGGCGGTCGCCGTATTCCCGCTGATTTTGCCGCCGCTCATCTCGAACCCGCCGCCGCCAGCTATATATACGCCGCCGCCGGCGGCCGCCGTATTCCCGCTAATCGCGCCGCCGCTCATCGTGAATGTTCCGCCGCTCACAAGTACGCCGCCGTTTTTACCGCCTTGTAATGTTACGCCGTTTTTCATTGCGAATGTTCCCTCTACTAAAACGAGTCGCGCGTTTGTCTCGGCGTCAGCGCCGTCTATTATCAAGCTGCCGCTTGCGCCGCCCAGCGCGAGGCTCGCCCCGCTTTCCACCACTATCATGCTCATGCCGCTGTCAATGTCTCTCCGCTGTATTTCCTGTTCCGTCCACTGGCCGGAGGTCAGCGTTATATTATTGCCGCTCGTTATCGTTATTGTCTCGTCAAGGTATATTGGATTTTTTAACAGCGTTATCGCCCCCCCCCCCCCCGCGCCGCCGCTTTGCGCGGCTGCTACAGCGTCTTTCAAATGCTCGTAGTATGTTACGCCGCCCCCGCTCTCCAGTTTTGCCTCGCAGCTTACGAACTTGGCGCTCAGTGTTACACCGGAATCCGGCATTATGAATGTGTATACGCCCTCTTCCGCTTTATATTTATACTCCACGCTCCCGCCTTCCGCTGTTATTTTTAGGCTTGCGCCGTCTATGATGTATCCGTTATCCGCGTATATGTGCAGGGTTACTATAGCGTTTGACCCTGCGGCGATTTTTGAAGGGTACGGGATTATTTTCCCGCCTGCAGCTTGATACAAGGGTACAGAATTATACTCAACTTCGTCATCCAGTATTATTATTGGAAATTCCGCGTATTTTTCGGGATCGTCTTTCGCGTATATGCTTATTATTTCTTTTTCGTAAGGTGTTTGACTGTCGAATCCGGTAATGCCGTATTCGTCCTCTGTTAGTTTTTGCCACTCGCCGGTTTTTAGTATCGCGCCTACTTCCAGCCCCATCTCTTCCCAGCTTCCGGCGGGCCAGTCTGGGTTGCCGGAATGTACCGGCTCTGTTTCTCCTGTATGAAAGGTGTTGGGCCATGGGAGTCGTGTTATGACTAGTTCTTGTATATTGCTGGTTTTTTGCCCGTCCGGCGACTTTTTGATGCGTTCTATTAGTGGTTTGTTCCAGTCTTCGCACTGGGTTAGCAACATGGCTGATATTGCGCCAAATATGGCGCATAACACAGCGCCGCAATGTCTTATTGCGAAGCGCCCCGCGAAGGTTGTATTTTTTTTCACGGCTTATACCTCTATCCTTACAGGCTCGGTTGTATGGCGCGTTTGCCGCGTCTGACTACAGGCTTTATGATAGTGTAACTTTATTCCAGTATGATAGTCAATGGCTCAACGCGGGGCGTTGAGCTCCGGAGTTTGCGCCACGCGCAAACTCCACGCCTTTGTTGTATGAGGGATTGGCGGGACGCCGCCGCGTAGCGGATATGAAACCCGCTGGCGGGCGCGAGGCGCAAACTCCACGCCCCCTCGGTGAGATTCCAGTGATTGCGGGATACTACCGCGTAGCGGATAGAAGCCCACTGGTGGGTGGCGGGCGATATTGAATAAGGACTTTCATTTATAGTATGGTTTTATGAAAACTTACCCTGAAACTAATTTTTGTGTATTTTATTTAGCAGGAGGAATATGATATGTTTGAATATAAAACTTCAGGAGTTTGCCCTTCCAGAATTTTTTTTGATATTGACGAAGGCAAAGTTCATTCAATTAAGTTTGACGGCGGCTGTAACGGCAACCTAAAAGCGATTTCAAAACTATGCGAAGGAATGCCGGCCGCGGATGTAATAAAAAACCTCAAAGGAATTTCTTGCGGAGGAAAACCCACTTCTTGCGGCGATCAATTTGCCCGCGCTCTGGAAAAGGCGCTGGAACACGAGGCGAACCCCCAAACTTAGCCCGCCCCCGCCCATGTTCGCGCATAAATCACCGCAAGCCGCAGCGCGACAGCCACGCCGTATCGAAAGTTCGCAATTGCCGCAGTTTCGCCCCCTTGTAAAAAACTGAATTATAACTATAATAATAAGGGGGGCGGAAGCGGTAAATCCGCTTTTATGAAACGATGGAAAATGCGGATGCGGAAACTTTAGCCCGGAGCCTCATCCAGGAAGCCTACGAGAAGTTGAAGGAGATTAACCCTGAAGAAGCTCTTGGAAAATTAGAATATGCTTTGCGCGTGGATTATACGCAACAAGAAGCTCTTTACGCTTTGAAGTGCCTTAACTGGTGGTTGGAACGGATAAAAAATATGAACAGCGCCGGCGGCGCTTGCGACCCCTATAGCAGGGGTAGTTTTTTACTTTCCCAATGGAAGAGTTATTACAGTTTTCTTGACCTTGTTGGAAACGCCTACGAAAGCTGCCAGTACGCGGTTAAACATTTCGTATACGCTTTTGCGCTGCAAAACTATCAAGAGGCTCTTGCCGAAGGGATTCTGAGACATGATCCTGAGCTGCTGGAGCAGATTGGCCGCTGTTACAAAGGCATGGGGTGCTACGAAGAAGCGTTAAGCTATATTAAACAGGCCGCGCAGTTTAAGCAGGAGGATGCGGCTACCATATCTGCTTTGGCGGACGTTTACGCGTTGCTGGGCGAAACTAAAGCGGCCAAGGCGCTGTTCCGAGAGGCTTTTTTTATAGACCCGCAGCGCATTGATTTAGACAATTTGGAGTCCGGACTTATTCTTTCGCTGGTAAAGCGTGTTTCGGAAATGGGTTATTCCGGTCCGGAATTGAAGGAATGGATTCCGGTTTACGGAGCTTTGTTTGGCGTATTTACGGTAAAACGGGAACTTAAACTTGCCGAGCTTGGCAGACTTAAACAGCGGATTTTTGATTTAGAAAGCAAGCTGCGCGGCGGTCCGAAAGAGGAAAGCGTCTTAACACCGTCTTTGTTGAATAAATATCTGCGGCTAATAGATCATTACGAAGGTAAAGATAACGGCGGCGCCTTGATTGGCGAAATTAAATTGAAGATAAAAATTATTAAGCCGGTCATTTTTGAACGGTATATGTGTTAGAAAAGGAAAGGCAGGATAAAAATGTCAGAAACGCTTCTTAAAGATGTACAGGATATGTTGAATGAAGAAAAATTTACACGCGCCACGTTAAGCAACTATTCTATTGACCGGTTTAAGGAACTAGACTCAGTGTTGGACAGCGCGAAGAAAGAGCGCGCTTTAAATGATATAAAAAGTATTTGCGACGAGCATCTTAGTCATTCAAAAAACAGTATTATAGCGATTTATTTTTCGGGTATGATAGCGCTTTCTCAAAATATTATCGATGACGCCGCGCTTGTCAACCTTGTTGGTATTTTTGTTGACAACCATAAATTAAGTATAGTGAAATATCTTTGCGAGCGTATATTGGAATACGGCGAATCGAAATTCGCGCTGCGCACTTTGGGCGAGTGTTATAAAAATGATAATGAAGAAGATAAATTGTTCGAGGTGTGGAAGCGCCTTGTAAAAATAGATTCTGACGAGGCTGACATTGCTAAACTTTTGGCGGAACGCGCCGAAAAACAATCGGAAATTGACGAGGCTACGGATTATTTTAAAAAGGCTCTGCATAGATATGTCAACAAGCAATTGTTCACGAATGTGCGGGAGATATGGCTCAAACTGCTGGATTATCACCCGGAAGATATAGATTTCTTTCTTTCTGTTCAAAATAAAGTCGCAAAAAATATCAGCTCCGATAAAGCGTCGTCGCTTCTTGTTGACGTATACAATTCGTGCAGAAAACACGGCGATTTTAACACAGCGATCATGATATTGAAGCTGATACTGAATTACGACGAGCGTGATGTTTTCGCAAGGAAAGAGATAACGGACTGTTTTAGGCAAAAATATGAACGCCACAGCCAGTTGGAAGACTATATCAAAATATCGAATCTTACACAGAGCTGGCGCAATGTGCATGAGGCGATATTGGATTTTGAAAAACATATAGCGTTTGATAAAGGGAATTTCGTGTATCACAGAACTTGGGGCGTGGGGCGAATTACAAAAGTAGACGGCGACGATATTGTTATAGATTTTTCAAAAAAACGCTCGCACAGTATGTCTCTTAAAATGGCGGTTGACGCGCTGCAAAAGCTGGAAAAAATGCATATATGGGTTTTGAAGGCGACCATGAGCAGGGAAAAACTTCACGAAAAAGTAAAAAACGACCCTGAATGGGCGTTAAAAATGATCATTAAAAGTTTTGACAATCTTTGCGATATTAAGCGCGTTAAGGTGGAACTTGTCCCTTCTGTGCTTTCCGCGGGCGAATGGGCGTCGTGGAACACTAAAGCGCACGCTATCCTTAAAGACAACCCTTTGTTCGGTGTTAGCGCGGATAATATAAATATGCATACGGTGCGGGAGCGTTCTTTAAGCAAAGAAGAAAAGTTATACAATGAATTCAAAGCCGAAAAGAAATTTTTTAACAGGCTGTCTTTAATTAGAGAATATGCGCGCGAAATAAAAAATATAGAGCCGGATTCAGATCATTTTAATGAAATGACGGCGTTTTTTGCCGGATATTTAAAACCAAATATGCCGGTGAATGAGTATACCGCGGCGTCGTATTTGTTGTTGAAAGATTTATCTGTCTCGTTCGCGTTTTTGAGCCCGCTTGTGCATTTAAATTTTATCGCGATGTTTGAGCGTATTGATAATCTTTCATTGATGTTTCAACGCCTTAAAGACGAAAAGACAAAAAAAGATTTTCTTGCTCAAATTAAACTTTTTATACCGGACTGGCAGGATATTTATATAAAACTATTTCCGTATGTGCTTACGGAGTCTATCATTGACGAGCTTAAACAGGCTGGATGTGAAAATAAAATAGTCGCCATGATACGCGGCTGTTTTGAAAATTATAGAAATAATCGCGAGGCTGTGGTGTGGCTTTATCGTAATTACCGCGAGGATCCATTGTTTGCCGCCGCTGGTTTGGGTGATGAAAGGATAATTATCACGTTGATACATTTGCTCGAATTAACTTACCGCGAAATAGACAACCACCGTGATACCGCGGACAACAAAAAGATAAACAAACAGGTATATTCTATTTTGTTCAAAGAAAATATGCTTGACGACTGTATTGACAGCGCGGGGCGTGAAGCGATTGTCCGTGTTTATACGCTTGTCGAGGATGTAAAAGATCTTGATCCGGCGAATAAATTGAAACTTAAGAATCGCATACTTGATAAATATCCTGATTTCAAATTTTTGGGTACGGTGGAAAAAGACGCGGTTACCCGTACTCTTATTGTTACCATTGCGAAATATGACGAAAAGCAAAAACAGCTTGATCGTATTGTCGCCGAGGATATTCCCGCCAACTCAAAAGAGATAGCGTTTGCCTTGTCTTTGGGCGATTTGCGGGAGAACGCGGAGTACAAAGCGGCAAAGGAAAAACAAGAAATTCTTAATTCGACTGTTACTAAGTTAAAAAATGAAATAGAGTGCGCTCAACTTTTTGATCCTTCTACGGTGAATACTTCCCGTGTTTCGTTTGGAACTGTAGTTACGCTTGTGAATGAGGCGGACGGCGCGGACGAGGTTTACACTATACTCGGGCCATGGGAATCTGACCCGGACAACAAGGTAATTTCGTATCTGTCGCCTTTCGGAAATTCGCTTATGAGTAAGCATAGGGGTGAAAAGTTTAGTTTCGAAATAAACGATGAAAAGGTAACGTACACTGTAAAAGAAATCGCCGCCGCGAATTTATAATCTCCATTTGGTTGTTTGTTGTGCGCGCCTTGTTGAAAATTAAAAAAATAGCGGTTCCTCCGCTGTTGCGGGAACTTGCCGCTGTTTTTAACGCTCACGGCAAACAGGTGTTTTTGGTGGGCGGCGCTGTGCGGGATACGCTGCGCGGGGCGCGGCATATTGATTGGGATCTTGCCAGCGACGCTCAACCTGAAGAGATTATGCGAATCTTTCCCGCCGTTATACCGACGGGTATAAAACATGGAACCGTAACTATCCGGTATAAAAAACATTCAATCGAGGTTACCACATACCGCAGGGACGGCGATTACGGGGACGGCAGGCGGCCTGACAGCATTGAATACGCCGCCAGCATAGAAGAGGATCTTTCGCGCCGCGATTTTACCATGAATGCTATAGCCGCGGAGCTGCCGGACGGTCGTATCGTAGACCCCTACTTGGGCAGGGTGGATATTGAAAAGAAATTTATCCGTTGTGTGGGCAAGGCTGAAGACAGGCTAAACGAGGACGGTTTACGGGCGCTGAGGGCGCTGCGTTTCGCGTCTCAGCTTGATTTTGGCATTGATAAAGAGCTTTTACGCGCAATTCAGGCGAATCCGGAGATGATTGTCCCTGTTTCTATGGAGCGTGTAAGACTTGAGCTTGATAAGATAATAGCGTCCGGCAGACCGTCCACCGCCTTGCTGCACATGGAAAAATGCGGGCTTCTGCGGTTAATACTGCCTGAACTTGCCCGCTGCCGCGGTGTTGAACAAAAAGGCTATCATCATTTTGACGTGCTGACCCATAGTTTGCTTGCCTGCGATTACGCGGCGCATAATGAATATAAACAAAGCGTCCGCCTCGCCGCTCTTTTTCATGACGCTGGTAAGCCTGAAACGGCAAAACGCGACGATACGGGTGTATGGACGTTTTATAATCACGAAATTGTGTCCGCCGATATTACCCGCTCGATAATGACGCGGCTGCGTTATTCCAACGCCGGGATTGACGAAACTGTTCACCTTGTAAGGGAGCATATGTTCAATTACGATGATTCATGGAGCGAAAGCGCCGTCCGCCGTTTTGTGCGACGCGCCGGCGAGGAAAATATACAAGATTTGTTCGACCTTCGCCGCGCCGATTCGTTTGGAATGACCGGCCGTGAACCGCCCTTGAACTTGTCGTTTGATTTTCAGGACCGTATCAATTCAACGCTTGCTAAAGGCCGCGCTCTTTCTTTGAAGGATATTGCTGTAAGCGGAGACGACTTGATGCGGATTGGTATTTCAAGCGGCAAGAACATGGGTTTCATTCTGCGCCAACTGCTTGAAGCTGTGCTCGACGATCCTGAATTAAATACGAAAGAAAGGCTTTTAGAAATCGCGTCAGCTTATGACCGCGATATGGCGGAGTGAACCGAACCGCGAATTAACCGCGTCTGTTTTCACGGCGGCGGGCTGTCTTAAATTAACCGGCATAGCCCTAACTGTATTAGTTGTGGTAAAAGAGCGGCGGTGGTTTGACAGCCTAATCTGCGCGGCGCTTTTTTTGAATCACCATAATTTTGACACATTTGTCATGTATATTTTACCCGTAAAGGAGATAAGACATGAGCATTTTGTTGTTTCACCGGCATTATTCGCCGGCTCCGGCTATTGCGGCGGCGCTGACGCTGTTTATGGGGACATTCGTATTTGGACAATCGGCGCAGCTTAATACGGTTAAGCCGCCAATCAGCGACCGCGATTTAGTGATTCCGCTTTCCGAAATAACAGGAAACGCGGTTTTTTATCCTGTTGATATTGGCGGGACGCGGCTTGAAATATTGGCCGTGAAAGCGCCGGACGGCACGGCGCGGACGGCGTTTAACACCTGTCAAGTGTGCTACTCGTCGGGGCGGGGCTTTTATAAGCAGCAGGGAACAGTCCTTGTCTGTCAAAACTGCGGCAACCGCTTCCGCATGAGCCAAGTGGGGTTGCGCGCCGGCGGCTGTAATCCTGTACCTATCGCCGATTCCGGGAAAACGGTAACTGAGACTTCGATTATCATATCAAAAGACTACCTAGAAAAAGCCAAGGGTGTCTTTGCTCAATGGCGGCGGGAGTAAAAAATCCATACATGAGGCTGTTCCAAAACTTCAGTTTTTGGGGAGACAAGCAAAGCTTGTCCAGCAACCTATAAAAACCGCAGTTTTGTCGTCATCATGACGCGCCCGTAGGGCGAAAAACTGCAAGAGC
>JAIRZA010000193.1 GCA_031267475.1 Spirochaetaceae bacterium
GCCCGCTTCCCGGGATAAGGATTTTTTTCAATGGGTAATAAACTCTATATTGGCAATCTCTCGTACCACACCACAGAAGACGGACTACGCAACTATTTTTCCAGTTTCGGCAATGTAACATCAGTCAAGATCATTGTTGATCGCGAATCCGGCAATTCAAAAGGCTTTGGCTTTGTTGAAATGAGCAACGACGCGGAAGCTAACGCGGCAATTGAAGGGACCAACGGCAAAGATTTTGACGGCCGCCAGATCCGCGTCAATATCGCGATGGACAAACCCCGCCGCGACCGGCCTTCCGGCGGCGGCGGCGGTTACAACAACTGGTAAAAGCCTGTTACTTAGTTTCAGGTAAAATACCCCTTCGCTTTCAGCAGTTCCGCATTAAGTACGCCGCCGCCGGCGGCGCCGCGTACAGTATTATGCGAAAGTCCCGCGAAGCGCAGATCAAACACAGGGCAGGGGCGTATGCGTCCAACGCTTACCGCCATGCCTTTACAAGCGTCTCTATCTTTAGAGGGTTGTGGTCTATTATCTTCGTTACGAACGATGATGGGCTGTTCAGGCGCTAGGGGCAATTTTAGTTCTTGCGGCAAAGCGTGAAAATTCGCCCAAATTTGCTTAACCTGTTCCACAGAAGGCTTTTTTGCGCCGAATTCCACGCTTACAGCGGCCATATGACCGTTAGTTACCGGAACGCGGTTGCAGTGGGCGCTGATAAGCGGAGCTGCGGCCTTTTTTATCTTGCCGCCCTCGATACTGCCAAGTATTTTCAGAGGCTCCAACTCTGACTTTTCTTCCTCGCCCCCGATATACGGCACCACATTGTCTATAACGTCAAGACTCGGCACACCGGGGTAGCCGGCGCCAGACACCGCCTGCATCGTCGTTACCACCATGCGCTTAACCTCGTAACCGGCCTGCAACAAAGCCCATACCGGAGTCATATAACTTTGAATCGAGCAGTTAGGCTTAACAACAATAAACCCCTTTTTCCAGCCGCGGGACTCCTGCTGAAAGGGAATAATATCCGTATGACCCGGATTTACCTCGGCAATCAGCATAGGCACATCGTCCGCCCAGCGGTTTGCGGAAGCGTTTGACACGACGGGAATACCAGCGGCGGCATAACTCTCCTCCAGCGCGGCAGTCTCCTCCTTGCCCATCTCCAGGGCGGAAAACACAAACGCCAACTCACCGCGGGAGGCGGCGGCGGCGGCGCGAGAAACATCGTTAGCGTTCTCTACGACCAGATCCGCCACAGAAGAAGGACTAGCCTTTGGAAGCAGCCACCGCCCCGCCATTACCTCGCCATACCTTTTTCCCGCGCTGCGCGGAGAAGCGGCCGCATAATTAACTTCAAACCACGGATGTCCGGAAAGCAGCGCGATATAGTTCTGCCCCACCATACCCGTAGCTCCAAGAATTCCAACAGGTATTTTTTTCATAAAATCTCCTTTAACATTTAACGGGGTTGTTCAGAAATTTCAGCTTTTTGAGCAACAACCGCTTAAAACTTACGCCGGACCAAAGCCCGCGACAACCAAACAACTTGTTGAACAAACCCAGAGCGCCCGCCGGCATAATAAACCGTACTTTTCCGGCGCGGTATCAACATAAACAGAGTAGCCATAAAAAAGGGACTACCGCAAGACAAAGCGCGGAGTTAAAAAAAAGACCGGCTTTCGCCGGCCCTGCCCTTGAGGCAATTGGAGGTATAGTGATTTGGGAGGGGAACTATACCGCCAATACTCCATTTTCGGCGCTTTTACCAATTGACTTTAGCGATTTTTTCAACCGCCTTATTTACAATAATTTAACGCCGCCGCAAAAAAAACCGTGTTATTTCTTGACTTTCAAGACCGGTATGCTATACTTATATGGTATAAATTCTTGATACGAAGTTAAGGAGATAGATTTTGAAAACTCTTGAAAACATGACCACCATTGAGCAGATGGAAGATGTTTCCGCTAAACTCAAAGAGCGGGCGTTAGCCGCCGGAGCGGAAACCTATGTGGACCGCGTAAAAGCCCAAACGCCGCACTGTAAGTTCGGCGAAGACGGTATATGCTGCAAAAACTGTTCCATGGGTCCCTGCCGTATATCGGCAAAAGGCAAACGTGGTATATGCGGCGCGGACGCGGACGCTATAGCCGGCAGAAACTACCTAAGGACAATTGCAGCCGGAACCGCCGCCCACTCGGATCACGCGCGTGAGATTCTTCATGTGCTCCATAGCGCAAAACGCGATGGCAATTATCAAATCCGCGATGAAGCCAAGCTGCTAAGACTAGCGGCGGAATACGGCGTAAAAACCGAAGGCCGCGATATTTACGACATAGCCCACGAGGTCGCCGAAATAGGCCTAATGGAGTTCGGCAAACCTTGGGGTCATCAAATATTCGCCAAACGCGCCATCAAATCACGGCAAGATATATGGGAAAAAGAAGGTATCTATCCTCGCGCCATAGACCGCGAGATCGCCACATCGCTGCACATGACTCACATGGGAAACACGTCTGACGCCGAAGCGCTTGTCCGGCAGGGACTTCGCACCGGACTGTCAAACGGCTGGGGCGGTTCGATGATAGGCACCGAAGTTACCGATATTCTGTTTGGAACGCCGACCGTTCGCAAAACCGAAGGCGACCTTGGCACACTGGAAAAAGAGATGGTGAACATCGTTGTACACGGACACGATCCCGCCTTCTCCGAAATGATCGTAACAGTCTGCGACTTCAAAGAGATGCAGGATTACGCAAAGAGCGCGGGCGCGAAAGGCATCAACGTAGTCGGACTCTGCTGCACGGCAAACGAGGTTGCGATGCGGCACGGAGTCCGCATGGTCGGCAACTTCCTGCAACAAGAAAACGTACTGCTAACCGGCGTTGTAGAAATGATGTGCGTTGACGTTCAGTGTATCTTTCCAGCGCTCTCGCCTTTAGCCTCATGCTTCCACACCCAGTTCGTTACCACATCGCCTATAGCGCGTATCCCGGGCTCAATCTATGTTGAATTCAAAATGGAAACAGCGATGGATCAGGCGAAACAACTGGTAAAGAACGCCGTTGACAATTTCAAGAATCGCGATCAGGGCAAGGTCTACATTCCAAACAACAAACAACCCGCCGTCGTCGGCTATCCATGTGAAGAGATAATCAGCCACTTAGACGGAGTTACCAACAGCCATGTTGACGAGTTGGGCAGCTACCGCCCCGCGGTTGACGCTATAAAGTCAGGCGTTCTGCGCGGCGCTGTCGGCATCGTCGGCTGCAACAATCCCCGCGTCCGCCCGGACTATTCGCACTTTGAGATCATGAAAGAACTGCTCAAGAACGACATCCTCATAGTAGCCACCGGATGCGCCGCGCAGCTTGCGACAAAAGCCGGACTCCTTAACTACGAGGCGAAATGGGCGTGCGGAGACGGACTGCGCCGCGTCTGCGACCTTGTAAACATACCGCCGATACTGCACATGGGCGCCTGCGTAGACATCAGCCGTATACTGCTGCTGGTGAACGGCATAGCCCGCGACTGGGGTGTTGACACCACGCAACTTCCGATTGTCGGCGTAGCGCCGGAGTGGATGTCCGAAAAAGCGGTTTCTATTGCGAACTATGTTGTCTCAAGCGGAATTGATGTGTACCTTGGCATAGAGCCGCAAGTTAAAGGCGGCGCGCAGGTCTGGGACCTAATCACACAAGGAACACGCAAAATCGTGGGCGCGGGCTTTTCCATCAATACGGATCCAAAAGAGCTAACCAGAGCCATAATTGACGGCATCGAAGCAAAGCGCTCCGCGTTGGGGATATAAACAGTGAAAATCGCGATTACCGGAAAAGGCGGAGTAGGAAAAACAACACTTTCGGCGGTTTTGGCGCGTTTATATGCCGCTGAAGGCCGCAAAGTCCTTGCCGTTGATGTTGATCCGGACGCAAACCTAGGGCTTGCGCTTGGATTCAGCGCTGAAGAGGTAGCCGCGATAACGCCCATATCCAAGATGAAGGAGCTCATTGCCGAGCGCACAGGCTCGGACGGCGACGGTTTGGGGAAATTCTTCAAAATCAACCCAAAAGTTGACGACATACCGGATGCTTACGCAAAAGAAAAAAACGGCGTAAAATTCCTCATAATGGGGACGGTTGAATTAGGCGGCGGCGGATGCGTCTGCCCCGAACACGTTGTCGTTAAACGGCTAATATCCCACATGATTATACAACGGGACGAGGTTGTCATCATGGATATGGAGGCCGGCATTGAGCATCTGGGACGCGGAACGGCGGGCATGGTTGACCGTTTCATAGTTGTAATAGAGCCGGGCGCGCGAAGCGTACAGACATACAGCTTGGTAAAAAAACTGGCGCTTGATTTAGGCGTAAAAAAAGTAAATGTAGTCGCAAACAAAGTTCGCGGACCGGAGGACATGGAATTTATCAAAAAAAACATCCCGCCGGACGCGCTGTTGGGCTGCATTTCTTACAACGATGAAATAATCAGCGCCGACCGGCAAGGGGTATCGCCTTTCGATACAAGTGAAAAAGCAAAACTTGAAATCAAGCGCATCAAAGACGCGCTTGATTCAGGCGTTTAATTTCAAGCCAAAAATTGAAATCTTTGGCTATAATTTTATGAAAAATGGAGTAAGTATATGAAATTACTATTCGACAGAGTTTTCGACGGCGCCGACGAGATGTTGGCTCACGCCGAAAAATCGCTTAACGAGACAGTCAAGGCGCTTGGAAGCGCCGCGTCTCTTAACATCGAGAACACGGCGTTCTATCTTGCAAGTTATTTAGCCTATCTTGGCGAAAAAATCCAAACAGTGGGCGAACTTGCCAACGCTTTCCCAAAAGTGAAGAATGAATGGATGCCGCACAACAAGCGCCTTGATGATGTGTTCAAATCCGGATTCGGCACAGTGCTTGCCGCCGAAACAATCGAAGCCTGCCGTTACGCAATGGCGAAAGGGCAAGACCCCTACACGGTGAACGGCGAGCGCCAATACTGGGGGCACATGACGGACGCCGAAGTACGCGAACTTGGCGTACCGCTTGTTACCGGCGACATTCCCGGTTTTGTCGTCATCATAGGCCCCGCTCCATCCGATGAAGAGGCGGAAGAACTTATCAAAGGCTATCAGACACGCTCAATTTTTGTGTTCTTGATCGGCGGCATCATCGAGCAGGCGCGGCGCAGAAACCTCACGATGAGCTTTTCCGTGCGCGTAGTCCCTGTTGGACCGGACATCTGGCACGTGGCGCATATCATATCGCTGGTAAACCGCGCCGCAATGATTTTCGGCGCGGTGCAGCCCCAGGACCGCGAGGCTCTTGACGACTATACGTTCAAACGCATCAACGCCTTTGTAAACGCCTACGCGCCGGTAGCCGACATCGTAGTCGCCTGCGGCGGCGGCGCTATCGCCATGGGTTTCCCCGTCATCACCAACGACAAAGACCAGATGCCTGTGCCCAAAAGTCTTATCATTCAGCCTGATACAAAAGATTTCATTGAAACTTCTTTGGAAGCCCGCAACATCAAGCTCAAAATCACCAAGATTGACATTCCCGTCAACTATTCAAACTCGTTTGAAGGTGAAATCATCCGCCGCAACGACATGGTCGTCGACATCGACGGCTCCCGTATGCCGTGTTTTGAGTGGGTTAAATCGCTGGACGCGAAGGACATTGAAGATCACAAGATTGAAGTGTTCGGACCGGACATCGACTGTAATCCTCCTGACAAGAAGATGGCGTTGTCGTACATTGTCGAAGTGGCCGGCAAAAAGATGCAGACAGACTTTGAGCCGGTTTTTGAGCGAAAGATGCACGCGTTCATCAACGCGGCGGAAGGCATAATGCACACCGGGCAGCGCGACCTAATCCGCATCCGTGTAAGCACCGGCGCTTTTGAAAAAGGTTTCCGCGCGCGGCATTTTGGCGAAATTCTGTACGCCAAAATTAAAAGCGAATACGAGGCGGTTGTTGACAAATGCCAGGTGAAGGTTTTCACAGGGCTGCCGGGCACTCCTGAGTACGCCAAGTTAGAAGAGCTTAAAAAAGAAGTAAACAAGGTGTACGAAAAACGCGACGAGCGGCTTAAAACGCTTACGGACGAAAGTGTCGAAGTGTTTTACAACTGTATACTGTGCCAGTCGTTCTCGCCGTCCCATGTGTGCATTGTTACACCGGAACGGCTTGGTCTTTGCGGCGCGGTTTCGTGGCTGGACGCTAAGGCTACAAACGAGCTTGATCCTAACGGCCCCTGCCAGCAGGTTACAAAAGAGCGCGTTATTGACGAAAACCTTGGCATTTGGGAAGACGTAAACGAGGTTGTGCGGCGCGATTCGCACGGCGCTCTTGAACAGGTTACTTTGTATTCTATTTTGAACGACCCGATGACCTCGTGCGGCTGCTTTGAATGTATCTGCGGCATAGAGCCGGTTTCTAACGGCGTTGTCATTGTAAACCGCGAGCACATCGGCAAGACGCCGGTTGGTATGTCTTTCTCTGAGCTTGCGGCTTCCACAGGCGGCGGCGTTCAAACGCCGGGCTTCATGGGGCATGGCAAGCAGTTTATATCGTCAAAGAAATTCATGCGGGCGGAAGGCGGTCCGGCGCGTATTGTGTGGATGCCTAAAGCGCTAAAAGATTTCGTGCGGACGCGGCTTGACGCTACGGCCAAAGAATTGTACGGCATAGATGGCTACACCGACAAAATCGCCGATGAAACTATTACGGAAGAAGATCCTGAGGCTTTGATGACTTTCCTGACAGAAAAGGAGCATCCGGTTCTTAAGCTTGAGCCGTTAATGTAAGGCAAAACAGCAAACATAAGAGCGCCCGTGCCGCCTTGCGGTACGGGCGTTTTTTTT
>JAIRZA010000047.1 GCA_031267475.1 Spirochaetaceae bacterium
ATTTATTCGCTTGACATACTTGAAAAAGGCTTTTTGGCTACTTGCGAAGCTCTGGATGTGGAGCCCATGGTCGTAAACGACGAGGGCAAAGTAGAGAATTCTTCAGTAAATGTGGATAACATGATCTCGGCTGGTGTGGACGGGATTGTATTTTTCGGTATTTACGACAGTATGTTTCCGGTTATAGCGCAGAAATGCGAAAGCGCGGGTATTCCTTTCGTATTCTTTGATCATATGCCCGCCGACTCTGTGCTTGTTGACTTAGTCGAGAACTTCGAGACCTATAAAGGTATCGCCGCTACGGTTGACAACGACACCGGCAAGAATCTGGGCGAATACGCGGCTTCGCGCGGTCTTAAAAAAGCGATTGTCATAACGGCTCCGCGCAGCGACACCTCGCACGTGGCGCGTACGGCTGGTTTTACCGCGGCCTTCGAAGCGGGCGGCGGGGAAGTGCTTAATGTTTCCTACGGCGAAGTGGATCTTCCTTCTGTCATGACGCGCGCAAACGACATACTTACCGCTCATCCTGATGTGGAATGTATTTATGTTACTAACGGCGACGCCGGCGCGGCCCTTGTAGAAACGCTGGCGAAACATCCCGAGGTAAATGCTGAATTGTATGTTACCGACCTTGACCCCGGCGTTTTGACTGGTCTTGCTTCCGGCAAAGTGGCGGCGGCTAACGGGGCTCACTGGGTAAACGTTGACTTTGCTACGGCGCTGCTTGTGAACGCTCTGCGCGGACACGAAATCCTTGACGGCGGCAATGCCGCGCGTCTTGTGGTGCCTGTTATGGTGCTTCCTTCAAATCTGGTTGATATGTACAAGAAATTCTGGATTGATCAGCAGCCTTTCTCGCCGGACGAGATGCGCTCGTGGGTCGGGCCGGATGTAACAGTTGATGTGTTCAAAAACGAACTTGCAAACTATAACATCATTAGCCGGCTGGAGGCGAAGGTAAAGGCGGGTCTTCTTACGCAGGCTGATTTAGACGCGGCGCTTGCGAATTAGCGAATTAGTACAGAAGGGACGCAACGGTTTCTAAAAACCGTTGCGTTTTTTTCCAAACGCGATGTTTTAATACAAGCGAGGGTATTTATGGGAAATAAATCTGATACTGTAAACAGCGAAAACGCGGCTTTAGAGCTGACAATAAAATCGCAAAATCCAATGATACGCACAGCGATTGTAAGCGGCGCCATCATTGTAGCATATATAGTGCTTAATTTTATTACGGGCGGGAGGCTGCTTACCGGCGGCAATATCCTTTCCGTGTTGCGCGGTTCCGTTGTAACGACGTTTGTCGTATGGGGTTTTTGTTTTATATTGACAATGGGCATGATGGACCTGTCTCTTGGCGCCATCATGATTCTGGCAAGTAATGTGGGCGGTATACTCGCCATTCACCTGAAACTGGGTTATGTAGGTCTTATATTTGGAGCTATAGCGGTTGCCACTCTTCTGCAAATCCTGAATATGCGTATGATGCTGCTGGCAAAAATTCCGCCGTGGATTTACGGTCTGGGAATCGCTATGGTGTACGAGGCGATAGGCACTTTTTACAATGTCGCGCAGATACGCGCCGGCAAGCAGTCTGTCTCGCTGGGCAATTTATACCGCGAGCTTGGAGATCCGCCGTGGAACCTTGTTGTGCTGGCTATAGGTCTTATTTTGGCATATATCATATTTAACCGCACATCCATAGGTTTTTCACTGCGGGCTGTCGGCTCAAACAGTTTGGTAGCCAAGATGATGGGTATAAATATCAATAAAACCATACTTCACGCGGGCATTGTAACCGGTATTTTTGTCGGGCTTGCCGCGGCTATAAACGAAAGTTACGGCGGGCGCGTAGTTCCGCAGAGCGGACTAAATTCAATAGCATCGATATTTATGCCGCTTGCCGCGTATCTGCTGGCGAGCGCGTTTGAAAAAATATACAACATAATAATTGGAGCTGTTATAAGCGCCATCATCATAACATCCGTCTTCAATGTGCTAACATTGCTTGGTGTTCCATCCGGCACATGGCAGCAAGTAGTCATGGGCTGCGGCGTGTTAGTGTGCGGCATCTTGTCTCAGCGCCGCTACGAGGGGGTGGTAAAATGAGTACAGCTGTCCTTTCCGTAAAAAATATAAAGAAGTATTACGGCGCGACGCACGCCAACGATGATCTTTCAGTCGATTTGAACGGCGGCGAAATACGCGGTCTTATTGGTGAAAACGGTTCCGGCAAATCCACTCTTATATCGATTATCGCCGGTATTACCATGCCTGATTCCGGCTCTATGGAGATGAACGGCGCGGTGTATCTGCCGAAAGATTCGCTGGATTCCGGACGAAACCACATCGGCACTGTTGTTCAGGAACTTGGTCTTGTAGACGGTCTTCCCGCCGGAGTCAACATTTTTTTAGGACGCGCGGACCGCTTTACGAAAGCGGGCATCATCAACTTGGAAAAATTGTACGCCGAAGCGAGCGATTTGTTTGAAAAATGGGGTTTCCCCGGTTTTCCGGTGAGCCGCATGACGGGGCTTCTTACCATCGAAGAGAAAAAAATCGTTGAGTTAATGAGGGCTCTTTCGATTGACCCGCAATTACTCATACTGGACGAAATCACACAGATGCTTTCGCTCAATTACCGGCGCATTTTCATAAGCATCATCAATAAACTGAAGGCTGAAAACAAATCTATCCTTATGGTAACGCACGATGTCGAGGAAATGGTGGAATTGACGGACTGCATCACGATAATGCGGGACGGTAAAATTGTCGCGGAACGCCGTTGCGACGCTACAACGCCGGATGAAATAAAACGTCTGATGGTCGGACGCGAACTGGAAGGCTCGTACTACCGCGAGGACAAGGTAGAAAATTATAACGATAAGGTTGTTTTACGCGCCGAACATATTAGTTCGGAATACTTTAAGGATGTGTCGTTTGAACTGCACGAGCGTGAAATACTGGGATTTTGCGGACTTTCCGACGCGGGCATCCACGAATTAGCGGAGTCTTTATTTGCCGTGCGTCCGTTAAAAAGCGGCAAGATAGTCGTGGTAGACGAGGATACAATCATCAAGACGCCCATGCAGGCGATGAAATTGAAGATGGGATATGTGCCGAAAGACCGCGACAAGCAGGCGCTAATGACCCAGACCACGATAGAGGATAACATCGCGCTGCCGACTGTCGAGATGATACGCCGTCACGCGGGCTTCCTTAACCCCTACGCGAAGCAGGAGCTGAGCGAAAAGGTAATGAAGATGTTCGATGTAAAAGCAAGCGGCATAACGCAGGTTATGAGCGGGCTTTCCGGCGGAAACCGTCAAAAGGTAAATCTTGGGCGCTGGCTGATACAGGGCAAAACGATTCTGATACTCGATTGCCCCACACGTGGTGTTGATGTAGGCGTTAAATCCTACATATACCACGAGATGATGGAACTGAAAAACCAGGGTGTATCGATACTTGTATTTTCAGACGAGCTGCCGGAATTAATCGGTATGTGCGACCGGCTGCTGGTAATGAAGCGCGGTAAAGTCGAAAAAGAACTAAAACGCAGCGAAGGGTTCTCGGAAGAAGCCATAATAGAGGTAATGCTATGAAAAGAGAAGATAACTCAAAGAAAAATTACTGGAGTTTTTTCCAAAAAATGTTTCCGTTTATCGGACTGCTTGCAATTATCATCGTGTTTTCGATAATATCAGGGTCAAAACTGTGGACGGTGCGCAACTTAAAAACGATTATATCAACAATGATACCCTTGTGCATCGGCGGAATGGGCATGATCTTTGTGGCGGCGCAGGGCAGCACGGATATGTCGCAAGGCTCGTTGCTGGCGCTTGCCGCGACGCTGGGCGGCGTGTTCAGTATACATCTGGGATTTTGGGCCTTTGTACCCGGCACACTGCTTGTAGGTTTGCTTATCGGCATCTTCAACGGCGCCATGCTTTCACGGCTCAAAGTTCCTTCGCTCATGGTAACGCTGGCAATGTTGATAGCCCTCCGCGCTCTGGTGATATTTTTTACTACGAGCGGGGAGGAGATTAAAATCGATCCCCGTATTCTGATGTTGAACCGCGAGTCGGTAAAGTACCCGATATTCATCGTGCTTGCTATTATAATGTGGTACCTGTTCGACTTTACGAAAGCCGGCTTCTTTTCAAAATGTATTGGAGAGAATCAGGTAGTCGGGCAGTTTGCCGGTATACCGGTTAAAACATACAAGACGCTGGCGTTCGCGCTGTCCGGCTTGATGGCGGGGTTCGTAGGTATTTTTTCTGTAGGCAGAATCGGCGGTATAGCGCCCACTATGGGCAACTTTTTTGAGCTTCAAGTAATGACCGCCATGTTCGTCGGCGGAGTTCCGGTTACAGGCGGCGCGAGCAGTAAATTTTACAAGGTGCTGGTCGGCTCTTTGATGTTGGCGTTTTTGCAGAACGGGCTTACGATAAGCAGGGTGCCGTCCGAAATATCAGAGTTGATACAAGGACTCATTCTGTTAGGCGTGGTATTCCTCGGACTGCTGGTACATGACAAATTCTTGCAACGACAGACCGCGCTGGCGGCGAAAGAGAGTGAATGAAAACGCTTTGCGTTTTCATTTTTAGATTTCCACATTCAAAACGCGCGGCGTTTTGAATGTGGAAATTCGCTTAATTACGAAAAAAACTGCCGGACATAAAAGATGCGGAAATATTGGGGAAATGTCTTAAAACGCGAAAAATACGAAAACTACGCGGATAAGACGCGCCGGATGCAGATAGATGAATCATGTACATAAAACGCGCATAGATAAAACTGCGCTTTGAACAAAAAAATAGAAGCCGCCGCCGGCTCATAGCGAGGAAAAAATGTTTGATATAAAAACAAAAGCTAAAGAATTAGTTTCAAAAATGACGCTTGAAGAAAAAGTTTCGCAGATGCTGCACAGCGCGAAAGCCGTTGAACGGCTGGATATTCCGTCATATAACTGGTGGAGCGAGGCGCTGCACGGAGTGGGGCGGGCGGGTGTTGCGACGGTCTTTCCTCAAGCAATCGCGCTTGCAAGCGCTTTTGACGAGGAATTGGCTCGTAAAGTGGCCGACGCTGTTTCTACGGAAGGTCGGGCAAAATACAATATGCAGCAAAAAGAAGGCGACCACGACATATACAAAGGTATTACGTTTTGGACTCCGAACATCAATATATTCCGCGACCCGCGTTGGGGCAGAGGGCAGGAAACCTATGGCGAGGACCCCTACCTTAGCTCGCGGCTAGGCGTCGCGTTCATAAAAGGTTTGCAGGGCGACGACAGGAACAGCCTAAAATCCGCCGCCTGCGCCAAGCATTTTGCCGTCCATTCAGGACCGGAAAATGATCGCCACAGTTTTAACGCTATGGTTGATAACTACGATTTATGGAACACATATCTTGCCGCTTTCGAAGCCGCCGTAAAAGAAGGCGGCGTCGAGGTAGTGATGGGCGCGTACAATCGCACTCTGGGCGAGCCGTGCTGCGGTTCAAAATTGCTGCTAAAAGACATTCTGCGGGATAAATGGGGTTTTGACGGACACGTCGTATCAGATTGCTGGGCTATAAAAGATTTTCACGAAAATCACTGCGTAACATTATCGCCGCTCGAATCTGTCGTGCTGGCGATAAAAAGCGGCTGCGATATAAATTGCGGCGTTATGTTCACCCTCGCGGTGGAAGCTGTTGAAAAGGGGCTTTTAACCGAGTCCGAAATTGATACGGCGGTAACGCGGCTCATTGTTACGCGGATGCGGCTGGGGATACTCGGCGGCGCTCCGGAAAATAAACATTACACAGACATTCCTTACGAAAACGTTGACTGCGTGGAACATCGCGCCCTTAATTTAGAGGCGGCGCGGCGCTCAATAATTTTGTTGAAAAACAACGGGGCGTTGCCGCTTGACGCGCAAAAACTAAAAACGATAGGCGTCATCGGACCCAACGCCGACAACCGCCGCTCTCTTGACGGCAACTACCAGGGAACAGCCAGCCGCCGTGTTACCGTTCTGGAAGGGATTCGAGCGATAGCCGAAGCCGCCGGCGCGCGCGTGTTGTTTTCAGAGGGCTGCGATATGTTGAAAGACCGCAAGGAAAGTCTGGCGCAAAAAGACGACAGGCTTTCAGAAGCGCGGGCTGTAGCTAAAATCAGTGATGCGCTTGTGCTTGTGCTTGGACTCGACGGCTCGGTGGAGGGTGAAGAAAACGACCAGTATTCAGAAAGCGTCGCCGGCGATAAACCTTACATAGAACTGCCCGGCAGACAGGAAGAAATGCTGCGGGAAGTAGTAAAGGCGGCTGGCAAGAAACCTGTGATAGTAGTAATAATTTCAGGCAGCGCTCTTGTAAGCGAATGGGCGGATAAGAATGTAAGCGCGTTGATACAGTCGTTTTACCCAGGCGCTCTGGGCGGACAAGCTGTTGCGGAGGCAGTCTTCGGTGTATTCAGCCCGTCCGGTAAACTTCCTGTAACATTTTATCGCAGCACAAAAGATTTACCGGATTTTAGCGATTACAGCATGGAGAATCGCAGCTACCGGTATTTCAGAGGCGAACCCCTCTATCCGTTTGGTTTTGGGCTTTCATACGCGGACTTTGTTTTGAGCAACGTAAAGGCGGATAAACACAATGTTGCCGCGCGTATAAAAAATATAGGATCGCGCAGCGCCCGTGAAACAGTGCAAGTTTATGTTACAAGTCCGGAAACTAAGGAGATACGCTCGCTCTGCGGCATAAAACCGGTTTTTCTTAACCCCGGCGAAGAATGTGATGTTGTAATACCATTGAACAAAAACGCTTTCTCTCGATATGACGATGACGGCAATTTGTACGAAATACACGGCAAGCACAAACTCAGCGTTGGTTTTACACAGCCCGACACCCGGAGTGTTGAACTGTACGGCCGCAAGCCGCTGGAATTAACGCTTACGATATAACCTGCCCCCACCACGCCGCCGCCGGCGCGCCGCTTTTAAGAGCGAGTTCTTAGCGTGGACGATTTTTTTTGTAAGGGCGGGTGGTGGGGGGGGGGGGGTAACAAACGCTTAAAAAAAACTGTTGAACAACCCGCCGGGTTGTTCAACAGCCCCCTTATACAGTCCATTCAGAAATATCTTTTTTTGATGTATGCCAAGGCGTATAGAGGACTATATTTTTCCAGTCGCAATATCTGCAAAATGGCGCCGGTTTGCGTAAGAAATCAAAGATTTCATCTATATTTTTTGCTTTGTAAATGTCAATTGAATCCGCGTCCGCTTCCTCCATGCCTGCTTTGAAATAACTGTTAAAATTGGAAACGCCGGCGCGTCTGGAACAAGTGTACAACCTTCCATTGTGCAAAGTTATACATTCATTTGCCTCAAAACAAAGCCTGAATGATTCTTTTATATTTTGTTTTCCATTTAAGTCAAGAGTCAAAACATTTGTCCATTTAGTAATTTTGTCTGTTTTTTGATAATACGAAAATTTCACACCATGATTTTCCGCGGCTTTTTCAATTGCGTCAAAATCAATATTTACAGGATATTTAGTAACCTCTACCGTAACGTCATTTTTTTTACAATTCTCCCAAAAACTATCGGGCTGCTTAGCAAGCAACACCCCATTGCTCAGCATCGATACCCCCCCCCCCCCCGGCAAATATTAAGGAACGCGCTATATCAAAAAAGTCTGTTATTTGAGGATGTAGCAAGGGTTCGCCGCCCGCAAACGATATATTATCTATCTTTACGCCTGTCAAATCTGAAAGACGTTTACAGTCATTCCTAAAAGCGGCTACATCGTAAAATTTTTCCTTTGCCAAAGGAGAATAAGTCCCGCATCCGGCGCAGTTTAAATTACAATGTTCGGCAAGCATAACGCCGAATTTAAGAGTTTTTAGTTTTTGCGTTCTTTTTACCGATAAAAAATAACGGTATAAAACTTGTAAATTTTTATACGCCCGGCTTTGAGGCTTAATTAATTTTCGAATAATTGATCCGATAGACATTTCAACGTTTTCTCTTAGTCTGTTCATTGATATTCCTCCATAAAATATTAAATCAGAGTTTTACAGCCTGTCTAACTGTAAACCGTCCGGCAATATCGCCGTATATCAGTTTATACTATAAAAATCACTAAAAGTAAATGGACTTAAGAGACGACATGGTTGGTTGCCCGCTAACCGAAGGTTAGTTGCTAACTTTCGGTTAGCGGCTAACTTTCGGTTAGCTTATAAGTCCCGCAAAATGCAGAGCATTAATGCTCTGCATTGCTCACCAAAACAAGAGACTTGGAGTTTGCGCTCCGCGCAACTCCGGAGCTCAACACGCAAAGCGCGTTGAGCCACGCGCTTTGGGGTGTATCACTCCGTAGGTTTTTGAATTCGGAATTGCTTCCATATAGAATACTTATATTTTTTTAAGTAAACTTCGGTTTAAGGAGAACTGCATGACAGATGAAACATTTACCCCGCTCGCGGTAAATCACGGTCTATCAATAAATGAACTGAAAAATACTGTAAAGCAAAGGCCCTTATATATTTGGGGCGCGGGACTTACAGGACGCGGCTTTAAGTGTATGATTGAACGAAACGGAATCTCTGTTAAAGCGTTTTTGGATGTAAACCCGGCGGTGACTATTGTTGAATCGCTTGCCGTTTTGCGCCCCGCGGACGTTATCGCGGATATAAAAAAGGAAGGCGGCTTTCTTATTTGCACC
>JAIRZA010000108.1 GCA_031267475.1 Spirochaetaceae bacterium
AACCATATAAGCGGTAAAAAATGCCGCGATAACTATAACCGCAATAATAAGCGTGGGGATTATAAACATAGGCTATCCGTTGTCAATTAGATAGGGACGGCTTGAAGACGCGCTTAACGTAAATGTTGACAGGTTATGAATCAGAGCGGAAGTTTCAGGATTTATCACGCCGCCTACAGAAAGCGCCAGCAACGTTGTGTTGATAAGCATTATATTACGATAGTTGTCAGAGATTCTATTCAAAAGCCCCCTGCTTATTTCTATGACGCGGCACAGGCTTTGCAAATCGTCCGAAAGCAACACCAAGTCGGCGACTTCGCGGGCAAGATCGCAACCGTTTGTCATCGCTATCCCCGCGTTAGCGGCGGCCAGAGCAGGAGCGTCGTTTATCCCGTCCCCCACCATAATGACAATATGACCATCGTCGCAGTAGCGTTTAACCAGATTGCTTTTTTCCTGCGGCAAAACTCCGGCGTGATATTCATCAATCCCAAGATCCTGCGCTATCATCTGCGCGGAGGCGGCGTTATCGCCCGTAATCATCACTACCTTTGAAATACCCAGCTTGCGCAGTTCCGCAATAAGCAGGGGAGCGTCTTTGCGCGGCGGATCGGTAAAGCAGATTATACCTAAAAGTCTGCCTTCCCGCGCAAGATATATCGCGGAATATCCTTCCGTTTCTTTTTCTATCCATGCCTTTTCCGCGGGGCTAAGGCTTGTTTTTTCATCTTCAAATACAAAATGGTAACTTCCCAGCACAACTCTGGACTTAGCGTAGTATGCGGCGACTCCGTGCGCCACTACATATTCCAGTTTACTGTGTTCTTCGCGGTGCTTAAGATTCTCGGTTTCCGCCTGCCTAACCACAGCGTTTGCGACACTATGCGGGAAATGCTCTTCAAGACAGGCGGCCATGCTCAATATCTTTTCGCGCTTTTCTCCGGCGACCGGAATTACTTTTGCTATACAAGGCTTCGCCTCCGTTAAAGTTCCGGTTTTATCAAAAATTATAACATCCGCGTTAGCGACCGCTTCAAGAAATTTGCCGCCCTTTACAAAAATCCGCCGGCGCGCAGCCTCCTGCATCGCGGACAGCACCGCCATCGGTATGGACAATTTTATGGCGCACGAGTAGTCCACCATCAAAAAAGCCAGCGCTTTGTTAATGTCGCCCGTAAGAATCATCATTAAGGCGGCGCCCGCAAAACTGAACGGCACTATCGAATCGGCAAGCCTTTCCGCGCGATTCTGGCTTTTTGCTTTAAGCCCTTCAGATTCGTCAATTATAGAAATTATCTTTTCAATACGGGATTCGTCCGGACGGCTGATTACCTTGATGACCAACTCGCCCTCTTCCACAACAGTACCCGCGAAAACCGCGTTGCCTTCGCGTTTCAGCGCCGGCAGCGGCTCCCCGGTAAGAGACGCCTGACAAACCAGACCTTCGCCCTGAAACACCTCGCCGTCCAGCGGTATCATCGCGCCGCTTCGGATTAGTATAATGTCCCCGGGAACAATTTCGCTCAGCGGGACGGAAATTTCGCCCTCATCCGTCTTTTTCCACACCGAATCGATGTTCAATGAAAAAGAAGCCGCCAAAGCGTCCCGTGATTTTTTGCGCGTGTACTCTTCAAGAATTTCGCTAAGAGTAAGCATGAGCATTATCACGGAGCCCGCGCCGCTTTCATCCGTATCCTGCGCTATAGAGGCGGTAACCGCGGCTGCGTCTAAAACTTCAACGCTAAGTCGTCCCGCCGCCAAAGCGGACAGTCCTTTGCCAATGAAATGCAGGGCGCGTCCGCAAGTATAGAGCGTACGCGCAGGCGGCGGAAGCAGATAGCGCGTTACAAGATGACTGCTTACAAGGCCGAATAATTTATTCTGAAAGTCTCCTTCCAAGTTATGGAAGAAGGACGGATCGGGCAAATTGCCGGCGTCAAGACCGTTAAGACGCTCTAATACCGTGGATTTTAGCCCGTCGTCAGCACAAATCAGGATACTTCCGGTTATTGAAGACACGCGGGCGGTTTTTACTCCCTCAATAGCAAGTAAAAACTGTTCCAGAGCCGCCGCCTTGACCGGCGACAAGACATATCTGCCGCAAGAAAGACGCACCCTTCCAGACTGTTCGTGAATTACCTTGTATTTCATCATATTTTCCCGTTTTTCGGCTTTTCCCGCGCCGCTTTTTCTTATTTCGCTTCGTTTTCTTGAGTTTTTGCTTCCGCGTAAAGGTCTTCCGCTTCTTCCTTTATCTTAGTAACAGCGAATTTCGCGTCATCCCGCAGTTTCATCCAATGCGCCAGAACTTTGGCCGCCGCATTACGTACAGTTTTGCTTTTATACGCCCTGCACCCGATAACAGCGGCGGCGACACCTACCCCAAAACCAATGACATACTTGTTTGTAAAGAAGTCCGCTAACTTTTTCATGATGATCCTCCAAATTGAAATAAAATTTGTTTGGCGGCCTTAACTTTATGAGTACGCCAAAACACACTAAACCCAATTTTAGCATATTTAACGCGCCGCCAACTTCTATTATAAGTGTATTCAATTTATAGTTGAAATACAATAGCATAAAGGCATGATAATGAGCGGCGTGATTCTTTTCATGGCGGCCGCCGGTATCTCGTTGCTGGGGGCTATGCCGTTCAGCCTAGAAATACGATGCGGAAAGGTTTTGCGCGTACATATACGCTATCTTTGTTTTCGCTATAATCTTAACAGCATATTGATCGAACAGATGCGGCGTCCTTTTGTAATGGCGGATTTTTTGAAAACGCTTAAAGTGTGCGCTTCTTTTGCGCAGTGTCCGTTACACGCTAAGCGTTTTCGTCTAAAAATGACTTTTTCAAGCGAGGACGCGGCTGAAACGGCCTTGCTGCATGGCTCCCTCCGCATGATTTTTAGCTCGCTTTATCCGCGCCTGAGCGTCTGCAAGCCTGAAATCTTACTAATTCCGTGCTTTTCGCCTCATGACAGGCTGTCCGTTGACTGCGATATAGCCGTCGCGCTTCCCGCGGCGGCGCTTATAGTCAAAGTATTGCCGGTTTTGGCTGCGTCCATTCGCGCAAGCCGCGAGCGCTGACAAGCGGCGATTTTCATTTTAACCACTGAGGCTGTTCCAAAACTTCAGTTTTTGGGGAGACAAGCAAAGCTTGTCCAGCAACTTATGAAAACCGCAGTTTTGTCGTCATCATGACGCGCCCATAGGGCGAAAAACTGCAAGAG
>JAIRZA010000110.1 GCA_031267475.1 Spirochaetaceae bacterium
ACGCGGGAACTAATAGCCGATTCCATTGAATGTATGGCCATGGCGCACCAGTTTGACGCGCTCGTATTCATCCCGAACTGCGATAAAATAATCCCCGGAATGCTAATGGCGGCGGCGCGACTCAACCTGCCCTCCATATTTGTTTCAGGCGGCCCCATGCTGGCCGGACACAAAGACGGCAAACCCCTCACACTGACAACGATGTTCGAAGCCGTAGGCGCAGTCGCTTCAGGCAAGATGAGCGATGACGAACTACGCGAACTTGAAGATATAGCCTGCCCCGGATGCGGCTCTTGCTCCGGTATGTTTACCGCCAATTCAATGAACTGCGTAACAGAAGGACTCGGACTCGCGCTTCCCGGCAACGGCACCTGCCCCGCGGTGACGGCGGAGAGGATGCGACTGGCGAAAAAAACCGGAATTCAGATAATGGATGTATTAAAAAAAGACATCCGCCCCCGGGACATCCTTACCGGGCGCGCGTTTATGAACGCGCTTACCCTTGATATGGCGCTGGGCTGTTCAACAAATACCGCCCTGCATTTACCGGCAATAGCGCATGAGGCGGGCTTTAACCTTGATTTCAAACTGTTTAACAAAGTAAGCGCGACAACGCCTAATTTATGCCATCTGTCTCCCGCCGGGCCCTCGGTTATAGAAGACCTGCACGCGGCAGGCGGTATTCCGGCTGTTTTTCATGAACTTTCAAAGAAAAACCTGCTGGACGCCTCCGCGCCCGCCGTATATGGAACGCTGGGAGACGCTTTTCGCGGCGCGAAAAATAAAAACACAGATGTCATCCGCCCAATCGAAAACCCGTACATGGAGACCGGCGGACTCGCCGCGTTGTGGGGAAACATAGCGCCGGACGGATGTATAGTTAAACAGAGCGCGGTTGCCCCGTCGATGTTAAAACACGAGGGACCGGCGCGTGTATTTGACGGCGAAGAAGAAGCCTTTGACGCGATACTTGACGGCGGAATCAAGGCGGGCGATGTTGTAGTCATACGTTACGAGGGACCGCGCGGCGGACCGGGCATGAAAGAGATGCTGGGACCAACCTCGGCGCTCGCCGGCATGGGGCTCGACGACAAAGTCGCCCTGATAACGGACGGGCGCTTTTCCGGAGCGTCCCGCGGCGCGGCGATAGGGCATCTTTCGCCGGAAGCGGCCTGCGGAGGGGCTGTCGCGCTTCTGCGGGAAGGGGACCGTGTCGCCATTGATATTCCGGCGCGTTCCATCAACGCCCTTGTAAGCGATGAAGAACTGGCGGCGCGTAAAGCCAAGTGGACGCCGCCGCCGCCAAAAGTTAATCGCGGATACCTTGTGCGTTACGCTAGTCTGGTTGGCTCAGCCGCCGGAGGAGCGGTTCTCAGCGACAATCCGCATTAATTAGACGGCATGACGCACCTAGAAAAAGCGTACCTTGATATAGTCCCGGTATACAGCTTTTTACTGTTTTTGCTGGGCGGCCTCGCGGTTTTCATGCTGCGCCCCCCAGTCGTAGTCATTACCGATGATGTTTTCAGCGCGGTGTACGGGACGCGGCGCGAGCATTTCAAACGCATAGAAATGAGCGCCCAGCTTTTTAGGCGCGTTAAGCTGGTGCGTGTTTCAGAAAAAGCGGAACTTGACGCGATAATTTTCGCCGTGCGGGACGCCGCCCGAAGACCCGTAAGCGCCGTTTTTCCGTACCGTTACTACGAGGCGGCGCGTCTTTACGCGGCGCAGAATCCAAAAACGCCTGTAGTTGTTATGGCGGGTCAGAACAAAACCCCCGCTAACAACTCGCCGGCCGTTGAAGGAGACGGCGCTCTTGTTTTTATCAAGGAAGACGAAGCGGCCGATTTTTATCACGCCGGTTTGTGCGCCGCGCTTTTATCCACACAAAAAGATTCAGAGGGAGCCGCGAACAATCAGGCGGATACAAATAAAACAATACTGATGATAGTCAATGGAGATGCCTCTCTGCGAGCCGGCGATATTTTTGAACGCGGACTGCGCGACAGAGGCAGCGGCGCGTCTTGTGTTTTTAAGGAAATGAACGACAATTATCCAATAAACGATCTTTCATGTGTTGCGATATGGGGACAGGCGAGCGCTTTTTTATACAGCAGCACAGAAAATGAAATCCCTGTAATAGTTTTTTCATGGATAGACCCCGACTTCGCCTCGCCCAATGTGAAAATTATAGTCGATGATTCGCCCTTGCAGCTTTTACCGGCAGTCATAAAGTCGCTTGGAAAAGGAGATGTCAAAAGAGTATTACGCGCGGGGAACAATGTAGAGATTTTTGTTCCCTCCGTATTTAAGATAATGACATTGCGAACAGACAGCCTGCCGCTTGTGCTGCGGCTTAACATCGCGGCAAGACTGCCGGTAAACAGCGCCGCGTCAGGAACCGGCGGGCGGACATAACAGCGCTGTTCGTAAACCGCAATTTAATTGGACTTGAGAGACAAATCTATTATACGCACGGGGGCATTATGGATTATTTAAAAGAATTAATAGAACGCTATCCGCGCTTAGCGGTCTGTGAAGAATCTATCTACAGCGCGTATGAAATACTAAAAACAGTTTACGAATCGTATGGAAAAGTTTTGATAGCGGGCAACGGGGGGAGCGCCGCCGACGCGGATCATATTACAGGCGAATTGATGAAAAGTTTTGTTAAAAAAAGAAAAACCCCGGACGCTTTTTACCAGTCATTGCTCGGCGTTACAGATAAAGAGACTGCGGCCGTTCTTTCAGAAAAGCTGGAGAGAGGACTCCCCGCGATTAATTTAACAAACCACAACGCTGTTATTACAGCCTCGATAAACGATATTGGCGCGAAAACCATGTATGCCCAGCAGCTTTATTCATACGCGCGCGAAAATGACGCTTTCATAGGTATATCAACTTCCGGGAATTCGGAAAACGTTTACTACGCGATGCTTACGGCAAAAGCAATGGGCGTAAAAACCATAGCTTTAACCGGCGGTTCCGGCGGTAAACTGGCTAAAACGGCGGACGTTACGATAAAAGCGCCGGAAACTGAAACATACAAAATACAAGAATTACATCTTCCGGTATATCATTGCGTCTGCCTTATGTTAGAGGAGTATTTCTTTTGATTAAAGCAGTGATAATGGCGGGAGGAAAAGGAACACGCATTTCTTCGCTTGCCTCCGGTATTCCAAAACCAATGATACCAATAAATGGAAAACCTGTTCTGGAGTATCAAATTGAATGTTTAAAAAAGAACGGGATTTTTGATATTATTATTGTTACCGGACATTTAGGACATATAATACAAGATTATTTTTTGGACGGAGTAAAATTCGGCTGCGCTGTTTCTTATTACACGGAGGATGCGCCATTGGGTTCGGCAGGCGCTTTGTATAAAATACAAAACGCCCTTAGCGATGATTTCCTGCTTATCAACGGAGATATAATATTTGATGTTGATATTTCACGCTTTATAGAATTTCATCGCGGACGAAACGCGCTGGCTTCCCTTGCCGCCCACCCAAACAGCCACCCGTTCGACAGCGCGCTGCTTGAAACCGATTCGGAATCCCGCGTTATTTCATGGATTAATAAAGAAGATCCGCGCGAATACTACAAAAATCAGGTAAACGCCGGGCTTCATATTATTTCAAAAAAACTAATACAGAACACGAAGCCGGCTCAAGAAAAAATAGATCTTGACCGCGATATTCTTAAACCAAACATCGCTTCGGGAGGTATCTACGCATACAGTACGCCGGAGTATATAAAAGATATGGGAACACCGGAACGCTATTATCAAGTAGAAAGCGATATAAAATCCGGTCTTGCGCAAAGAAAGAATCTGTCAAATAAACAGAGAGCGGTTTTCATTGACCGTGATGGAACAATTACGCGGCTTGACGGATTTGTAACAAAAACAGAACAGTTAAAATTGAACGACCGCGCCGCTGACGCGCTTAAGATAATAAATGAAAGCGGTTTTCTTGCGATAGTGATAACGAATCAACCGGTAATTGCGCGCGGCGAATGTACTATAAAAGAGCTTGAAGCGATACACCGGAAAATGGAGTCCGACCTAGGCGCTTCCGGCGCTTATCTTGACGACATTTTTTACTGCCCGCATCATCCTGACAGGGGATTTGAAGGCGAGCGTCCGGAATACAAAATTGAATGTGAATGCCGCAAACCTAAACCGGGTATGATTCTTGCCGCCGCGAAGAAATATAATATCGATCTTTCACAATCGTATATGATAGGCGATGATAAAAGAGACGCGCTCGCCGGAATCGCCGCGCGGTGCCGCCCGGCGCTTATAATGAAAAGCGCCGGCGTTAAAACAGAAGCGGGCGGACATGATGTTCCCGTGTACGACAGCCTGTATGATTTTGCGGTAAAAGTAATAGCGCCGGTCAAAAAATCCAGTTAAGCCGCGGGGCGCGGAGGGCGCGGAAAAAAACTAAAACACGCGCAACGGCTCATTTACCAATATCATTTTATAGTGTATAGTAAAACTATAGTTATGCAGCAAAATATAGCCGCCGTCGCTTTTGATGTAGACGGTACACTTTATCCAGACTATCGCTTTTTTCTGAGGGCGCTGCCTCACGCGCTTGTTCACCCGCGCCTGTTGACGGCTTTTGCTGTGGCGCGTAAAAAAATCCGGCGCGCGGGGGGAGCGGAAAATTCATTTTATGATATACAGGCGCGTTTTTGCGCGGAAGCGCTGGGCGTGGTAAAAGATACAGAAAATATTAAAGCGTTAATTTCAAAACATATATACGGCGCTTGGGAAAAATTATTCAACAACGTAAAAATTTATCCCCATGTAAAAGAATGTATCTTGGCGTTCAGGGAACACGGGATAAAACTAGCCGTGCTGTCAGATTTCCCATTGGGCGTAAAGCTGCCTATGCTGCGGCTCGGCGGCTTATGGGACGCGGAATTATGCAGCGAGGAGCTTGGGGCGCTGAAGCCGCACCCGCTGCCGTTTCGCTGTCTTGCGGAAAGTCTGAACCTGCCGCCGCAACAAATACTGTATGTGGGCAACAGTCCGGCGTATGATGTCGCGGGGGCGCAAAACGCCGGAATGATGGCCGCGCTGCGCTGCTTTTCGCCTCGGTTTAAGGCGCGTTTTTCGTCTATGCGCCGGCGGCAGGTATTTACATTCAATGACTATCGTCAATTACAAGAATATGTGCTAAGATAGCGCCAATGGATTTTTTTAACGGCGGTAATCTCCTTACCCTTGGCATCGTTGCGGCCGCGTTCCTGTTGTTTCGCTATCTTGATAAAGGCAACCGGAATATAAGCCATGCCCGCGCTTACGGCAAGGAATTGAAAGACGAAATAAAAAAAGAATTCAGCTTGTTTGCTGAGACTAAGACTGCGGCCTTGCGCGACTACGGTGTCATTCTTGACGGCGATTTTAAGCGCGCGGAGGCGCTAAAAAAAAATATTGAAGCGGAAATAGCCGTTCTTGAAAAAAATTGCGCGACTGTAAACAATCTTAGCGAGCGTATAGAAAAATACGAATCTGTTCTAAAAAAATTAGATTCATGGACGGAAAAAGTCGAAGAGAATTTGCGCCGCATCGAAGCGGAATCCGCCTATATTGAGCTTGTCGCGGAAAAGGCGGACATATCTAAATCCAAATTAAAAGAGATAGATCAGAGCGTGGATAATATACAGTCCCGCATAAAAATAGAAATAGACCAGGCGGTGGATACAGCGTCAGCCGCGATTTTGAAGCCTGTACAGACGGTGGTTGCCAATTTGAAAACCACCGCCGAAGAAATCGGGCGCGGAGTTGAAGAGCATCACGAAGAAATCAAATTGATCGAGGCCGCCCGCAGAAAGCGGCTTGACGACGATATGGCGATTGTCAACGACGCCTTGCGCAAGGTTCTTGCCTCCGCTTCGGAGCGCTCAAATGAACTTGAAACCGGGATGCTGCGTGATTTGACTGAGGCTGCGGAGAAAAGGAACGCCGAACTGCGTAAGGCTCTGCTTGAAAAAATTGTGGACACGGAGCGTGTTGTAGACGATAAACTGGACGGGATTGAAAAAGCCATGCAGTCGGCAAAAGCTGTATGGGAAGGTGAAAACAGGCTCATCGTTGAGGAGCAGAAAAAGTATAAAGACGAGTGGCGGCAGATGGTTATTGAAAAAGCGGAGGCTGCGGAACGCGCTGTGGACGATAAGCTGAATGTGATTGAAAAAGCCATGCGGTCGGCAAAAGCTGTATGGGAAGATGAAAACAGGCTCATCGTTGAGGAACAGCAAAAATATAAGGATGAATGGCTGCAGTCGGTTTCGGACCTGAACGCGCTTGCTCTGGACCGGCGCAATGAGTGGCAAAAGATGCTGCTCGACAGCGACGCGGCTGTTGAGCAGTACCGGCGGGCGCAGATCGCCCAGCTTGCGTCTCTGGAAGGAATGGCCGCCGACGCCGGAAAGCTGGACGCGGAACTGCGTTTTCATATCGAAAATGTAAAAAAAGAAACTACAGACAGTTTTGCGGCCTTTGAAGAGGGTATGAAACAAAATTACAGCGGCGCGGCGGAAAGTTTGGATAAATCTGTAAGCGGCATGAAAAGTAAGATTGACGGGCTGGAAAGAGAAATTAACGGGCTAAAGAGCAGCGCCTATGAAAAAGTATCTGGAAACCTTAAAGAGTTTGAAGAGCTGATAGATGCCAATCTGTCAAAGCGCACGGAAAATATAAACGCCCAAATGATAGAATGGCGCAATAAACTTAGCAAGCGTTTTAACGAATTGAATGAAAGCATGGAAGCGGAATGCCGCAAGATAGAGCACGAGTGCGGCGAAACCCTGCGTAGTAAAAAAGACGATCTTGACGCTGGCTTTGATGAAGAAATTAAGCGTATCAAAGGTTCTTTCGACGAGCTGGGGCGAAGTATAGGCGTACAGACGGAGCGTTACGAAAAGTCGATTAAATCTTTGGAAATTCAGCTTCAGAGCAGTTTGGAAGACGCGAAAAAAATCGTTGACAGCACATTGCGTACTGAAATTTCCCGTTTCGAGATTCAGAACGCGGAACGGCTCAAAAAGCATGAGCGCGACATGGACGAAGCATTGCGCGCGGAGAGCGCCGTTATTGACGAGCGTTTGGGTGAAATTAAGGCGCAGGCGAATAAATCATACAGCGATGTTGAAGCGTATAAATCCGCCTGTTCCGATCAGTTCAATGAACTGGACGCCTCGATAGAGAGCGCCCGCAGGCATTTCAAAGAGCTGGCAAACGAAAATGAAGAGCGGCTGGCGGCGGCGCGGTCTAAAATTGAAGATACGAGTATGGATATTACGGGTCTGCGTACTGAAATGCTTAACTCTGTTTCCGAAAAGGTTATGGCGCTGGAACACTCGATAAATGAAGCCGATAAGAATATCGCTGATTTCTTTAATAAAACAGAGCTTATCGATAAAGCAATCGCGGTAAAAAAAGATGTTGAAAATAAAATCGAAGATCTTAACGCCGATATGGAAAAGCTTGCGCTGAAAAGTATCGAGCTTTCTGATCTTAAGAATCAATTTGAAAAAATAAAGCGTATGGAAGAAGATCTCAATAATAAGATGACGCAGTTTAGTATTGAACAGCAGCGTATTGAGCGTATGGAAATGAACTTTAACCGTCTGCTGCAAACGTCTCAGTCGGTCGAGGACAGGCTTAAGCATATAACCGGCACGGACGATATGCTTCAGGAAGCGCAGATTAAGATACGCAAGCTGGGCGAAGCAATGTCGGAAACCGAAGATAAATACCAGCGTATAGAAAAGAAGAATCAAATACTTGAGGCGGCAAACGATGGAATAGAGAAAAATTTCAAGTTGTTGCAGGAATCGGAAAACTTGACGCAAAAATTGAACGGCGATATACAGCGCGTAACCGGGAACATTGAGGATATTCGTCAGGCGGTTGAAACTTTGTCGAATGAAAACGAAAAGGCGCAAGATACTGTGGAACGGCTTTCAAATCTTGATCAAACTATTTCGGAAATTGACACGCGCATTCAAAATATACAAAAGGCGCGTGTATGGCTTGCCGATTTAGAGACTCGTTTAGATGAAAAATACCGTGAGGCTAGGCAGCAGTTTAAGTTGACGGATACTATAATAAAAAAGCAGGATGACAGGCTTAATATGGACAAAGAGGGCTCGCTGCCGCTTGGAACGCGGGATGATGTTATTCGTCTAAAAAAGCAGGGCTGGACGGTTGACGAGATAGCTAAGAATATGAAGATTTCCCGCGCCGCCGTCGAGCTTATTTTGGAGACGGCGTCTCGTGAAAAATAAGGTTATGCCGGCGGCGGGGTACTCTTTCAAATTTGTGAATAATCCTTTAGTATTTTTTGCGGATGTCGAAAAGTAGTTAAGTGAGGCTGTTCCAAAACTTCAGTTTTTGGGGAGACAAGCAAAGCTTGTCCAGCAACTTATGAAAACCGCAGTTTTGTCGTCATCATGACGCGCCCATAGGGCGAAAAACTGCAAGAG
>JAIRZA010000221.1 GCA_031267475.1 Spirochaetaceae bacterium
GGTGGGTTGACATCAAGGACGCTGTTTAGGACACTAAAAGGTAATTCTTTACTTGAGGAGGCAATTCCGTGGGATTGGGGATCACGGTCAACATAAAAAAACTACGGCCGGACGCGGAAACACCAAGCTATAGAACAGCAGGCGCTTCCGGCATGGACATACACGCCTGCCTTGACAAAGACATAAACATACCCGCAGGCGCTTCCGCGGCGATACCAACCGGACTCACATTCGAAATCCCGCCCGGATACGAAATACAAACACGCCCCCGATCAGGCCTCGCGCTAAAACACAACATCACACTATTAAATTCACCCGGAACCATAGATTCCGATTATCGCGGCGAACTCGCCGTCATTTTGATAAATCTAGGACAGACGGATTTCACAGTTCATCACGGCGACCGCGTAGCGCAGATAGTATTCGCGCCAGTCGCGCGCGCCGTTTTAACCATAGCGACACACCTTTCCGAAACAGACAGAGGAAGCGGGGGCTTCGGTTCTACAGGAATATGAGTTCAACATCATTAAAAGGCAGAGTATCAGGAACAATACTACGGTATATGCTCAAAGAAACACTATTTGCGTTTTTTGTTTCATTCCTGTTTTTCTTTATAATATTTTTTGTAAACCAACTCCTGCTGCTAGCGCAAGACATACTCTCAAAAAAAGTCCCATTCCAGCAAGTAGCGCTACTCATAATGTATTCAATACCGGGCGTAGTCGCCCTATCAACACCCTACGCAACATTACTAGGCACACTCATGACAATCGGACGAATGAACACCGACAACGAAATACTCGTAATGCTGTCCTCCGGACTATCATATAAAAACATCTTTTTACCAACACTACTCGTAGGCATTTTTGTCTCACTCGTTTCATTCGGCGTAAACGACATATTACTCCCAGCCGGAACAATCGAATTTTCAAAACTATACCGCCGAATCATGGCGTCCACACCAGCGCTTGAACTAGAATCTAACTCAGTCAAACGATTCAAAGACACAGTAGTAATCACCGGAAACGTATCCGGACAAAAAATTTCCGATTTACTAATACTCGACAAAACAAGCGACGGCGAGCGACGGGTCATCATGGCCAAAAACGCGGAATTCATAGACGCGGGAGACGAAGGCCTGCGCCTAGACATGGAGAACGCCTTCATACAATCCACAAAAGAAAGCGTTCACAACGACTATGATTACGCGAAAAGCGGACAACTCCGCTACCGCATCGAGCAAGACGACTTCATCGTATCCGTATCCACAATAGGACCCCGCGAGATGAGCTCCCGCGATGTATTAGGCGAAATAAAAGATAAAGAAAGCACACTAAATTCAACCCTTTTCGACCGCTACAACAGAATGCTCAGCGCCGGACTCACACTAGAGAACGCCCTGCGCGGCGGCGTTCAAGGATATTCATGGCCGCAGACAGCATCCTACACACAAAATTTTCTGCGGGAATATCAATTAACCGCGTCCCTCAAAACCGACCGCATCCTTTCAATCTGGCGTTTGGAATTTTACAAAAAGTTTTCCATACCATTCGGATCATTCTGCTTTATTTTTCTTGCCGTTCCACTAGGACTCATGGCAAAAAAAAGCGGACAGACAGTCGGTTTCATACTTGGAATAATCATATCAATCATATATTGGGCGCTTCTATTAGGCGGGCAAAACATGGGCATACGACTCGGCTATTCACCATTTTGGACAATGTGGCTGCCAAACATAATCACATTTGTAATAGGCTTTATAATGTGCGTCCAAAGGGTTAGAAGATGATAATAGACAGATACATGGTTAAACAATTCATACCCGTATTCATATTTTCATCCATCATGTTTATCACACTACTCTGCTTAATAGACCTGTTTTTGAACCTCGTACATTATCTGAATTACGAAGCGCAATTTTCAGAAATCATGCGGGCCAGCATTTATTATATACCAAAAAGTTTTTCATTAGCGTTGCCAATAGCGCTTTTATTCGCGTCCGCGTATACATTAGGCGATTTATCGGCGCGTAATGAATTAACCTCCATCGTAACATCCGGAATCCCTTTTTGGCGCTTATCACTTTCGCTCATAGTGATTGGAATACTAGCTTCGATATTTGCGTTCTTTTTTGAAGACAACGTCGTTATCCCCACCTTCAAAGAAAAAAATATAATCACACGCAGACTGCGGCATCAAAAACAACCCGAGCAAAATTCAGATATAGTCGTAAAAACCAGAGACGGAAACCGCATATATTCCGTCGATTATTATGACAGAGAAAACCAAACACTCAACGGCGTAAGCATTGTTGAACGCGATGACAACGGCGGCTTCATACTACAAATACGAGCCGCCGTAGCGCGTTGGAACGGTGAATTCTGGGTTTTCAATAATGCTTACATTTATGAATGGGAAAACCGGCTGCTTCGCGTCCACGACCTTGCAACAGTTACAGACTACACAGAATCACCCGAAATATTCAGCAGAAGCTCTGTTGACGCGGCGGATTTATCAGCGCGGGACGCTGCCTTACTGATAAAAGATTTACGACAGGCAGGACTGCCATATATAAGCGCGCAAGCCGATTATTATCACCGTTTTTCTTTTTCGGCAGTTTCTTTTATAATCATAGTCCTTTCCATTTCGATGGGCGGACGCTTCAGAAAAAATATAATGCTGATGAGCCTTTTAACAAGCCTGTCCGTCGCCGTTGTATTTTATATCATGGAAATGCTCAGTATGATGATGGCTAAACTTGGTTATATAAAACCGCTAATGGGAGCGTGGTTTCCGGTAGTATTCTTTTCAATAATTGGATTGACACTAGTCGTACACGCCAAGACATAATTTTTTAGGGGAGGGGGTATGTTTATTATAAAACACAAAGATACAGAAACCATGGCGCGGACAGGAACGCTGCGCCTTCCGCACGGAGAAGTATCAACACCAGTATTTATGCCCGTTGGAACAAACGCGACAGTTAAAGCGCTGACAAACGACGACCTTTATGAAATAGATTTTGAAATAATTTTAGCAAATACATATCATTTATATCTGCGGCCGGGAATGGACGTCATAAAAACAACAGGCAGCCTGCATGATTTTTCCGGCTGGCGGCGTAATTATTTAACCGATTCCGGCGGATTTCAAATATTTTCTTTATCCTCGCTGCGCAAGATAAGCAATGAAGGAGTCAAATTCCGCTCTCACATAGACGGCGGCGAACACCTTTTGTCGCCGGAAAAAGTCGTAGATATACAAACAATATTAAACAGCGATATACAAATGCAGCTTGATGTATGCACAAGCTACGGCACAACCTACAAGAAGGCATTGGAGGCGCTCTACACAAACGACAAATGGCTTTCGCGCTCTAAACAAAGATGGCTTGAAAAGCAGTCGGAAGGCTATTTAGGACAGCTTTTCGCCATAGTTCAAGGAAATTTTTATAAAGACCTGCGCGAAAGAAGCGCCCAGTCGGTTATTGACGCGGACACACCCGGAATCGCGATAGGCGGACTTTCTGTAGGAGAGCCGCCGGAGCTATTCAGCGAATATATGTCTTTTACCAGCGAACTACTCCCCTACAACAAACCGCGCTATGTCATGGGAATAGGAACACCCGATTACATACTTTTGGCAATAGAAAACGGCATCGATATGTTTGACTGCGTTCTGCCAACCAGACTCGCCCGCAACGGACAAGCGCTGACAAGCCGCGGCCCGCTGGCGCTAAAAAAACAGAATTATACATTTGACACACAAGCAATAGACAGTGAGTGCAGTTGCAAAGTCTGCGCGAAGTACAGCAGGGCGTATATGCGCCATCTTTTTAAGTCGCAGGAAATATTATTTTCTATGCTGGTAAGCTATCACAATTTATATTTTCTGAATAATTTAATAAAGAACGCGCGAAAAGCCATCGAGACCGGACAGTTTACAAAATATAAACAAGAGTTCTTAAAAAAATATTACGGAGGTTGATATGAAATTGAATATAGTTTATTCCGTAGTTTTTTTATTTTTCGCAGGCGCGTTTTTAGCCGCCGCCGATGAGCCGGATACCGCGCCATTGGTTGACGCCGCCGCCCTCGAAGATGAAAGAATGCGCGAGACAATAAAATACGGCACCGACAATGAAATATCAGATTTAATAAAAAACTTACGCGCCAATAAACTTGATCATTTAGACGATGACCTTTTGCAGCTTGCGAAAAAAACACGAAATCAAAATATAACACTTGGCATCTTTTCTTTTTTTAGCGAACGCGCCCGTGTTGGATTGGAAGAATCAGCTTTGACAATACTTAAAAACCGTGAAAACGAAACACCGCAAAAAATAAACGCCGCGATTAATTATCTGGGAGCCGTAAAAGAAAAAGAGGCTGTTCCGTTGATGACGGAAATCATTTCTTCAAACGACGACACCCAGTTTGACAGCGCCGCGATAAAGGCGCTGGGAAAAATAATATACACAGAACAAACCGCGCCGCCATACGCTTCACGTCCGGCGGCGGCTGACACAGCGGCGGCGGCTGACACAACGGCGGCGGCGGACACGACTGCGGCGACTGACACGGCGGCGGCGGCGGACACGGCGGCGGCGGCGGACACGGCGGCGGCGGCGAACACGGGCGGCGCTGATTCCGCAGGCTATGCGTGGATTACGGATATACTGATAGACTATTACAAAGAGCGCGCCCCCAACGACGACACCAGCCAGTCGATAATATCCGCGATAGGCGGCAGCGGCGGCGCCGCCGCCGTATCTTTCCTTTTGGAGATAATAAAAGATGACGAGACAGTCGCCCCGTTCCGTATGTCAGCCCTAGAAGCGGCGGCTAAACTAAATTCCCCCGATCTCCTTGACGCTGTGCTTGAGTCCGCGTCTTCCGGCAACCCCAACATACGCTTTGCGGCAGTCGAGGCGCTGGGAGCTTTCGGCGGCGGCGCGGCAGCAGCCGGCGCGCCAGATACTGACGCGGCAATAATTGACGCGGCGATTATCGAAAGTTTCCGCGATACATACTTCAAGGCGCGGCTTGCGGCAATTCGCTCCGCAAAAAAGCGGCAGCTTAAAGAGGCAATCCCGTATCTGCGTTACCGCGCCGAAAAAGACGAAGTACCCGCAATCAGGGAAGAAGCCGTTTCCGCCCTTGGCGCATTTCATGATGCTGACGCGGACAGCGTGATTCTTGCGCTTTTTAACGACACAAAAAACGGCGACGCTTTACGCGCCCTATGCGCCGAGACCCTCATAAAAAACAACGCGGACGCTTACGCCGAAATAGTCATTACAAAACTTGACGAGGCTAAATCAAAAAAACAAACAGCCCTGTACAAAGGATTACTGAAAGCGCTTAGTTTGGCAAAAACAAACAAAGTCGAAAACCTTACAGCGCGACTTTTCGTGTCAACTGACGTAGTAGAGAAATTTTACGCGCTGGACATGGCGGCGAACAACCATTTTACGACCCTTAAAAGCGAAGTGGAAAAACTCACGCGGGAAAAAAATCAAAGCCTTTCACGCCGCGCGAAAAATACACTGGACTCGTTCAGCAAGCCGTCCGGCTGAACACGCTCCGCGTGTGGCTCAACGCGGAGCGTTGAGCTCCGGAGTTTGCGCGGAGGCGAAAACTCCATGCCCTTGTGTTGTGAAACCCGCTGGCGGGCGCGTATGCCAATCGCCTTTATCGAAGCGCAAACTCCACGCCCCTCGTCGAGGTTCCAGTGACTGTGGGTATGCCGCCGCGTAGGGCTCACCGCGGCGCGTTGAGCCCCGGAGTTTCGCGAAGCGAAACTCCACGCCCTTGTGTTGTGAAACCCGCTGGCGGGGGCGGGTACTAGATAAAGACGGTTAATTAGGTTTTAATTGCAAAAGGAGGGAAAAAATATTTATGAAAAAATATATCGCGCTATTTGCCGGAGCCGCGTTACTCTTTGCCGCCTGCCTCAGCCTTAAAAGCCTTGCGGTGTACGAACCCGGCAGTTGGGAAGGCATAGGCGAAGGCTATAACGGGACAATACACCTCATCGTGGACACAGATTCCACCTCCATCATCGATATTACAATCTTGGAACACAACGACGACGCGATGATAGGCGGCGAAGCCATTTCGGAACTAAAGGAATTTATTCTGGAAACAGATTCTACAGACATAGACGCAATAAGCGGCGCAACACAAACAAGCGAAGGCTTCATTAACGCCGTGAACGAAGCCTTGTCGAAAGCCAGAATCGTTAAAGAATAACACCACCGCCGGTTCATGCGGAACATACAATACACCCTAATAATTTACATTAGCGCGGCGTTAACCAACACCGCGGCGTTAGTTGACGCCGCGGACCTTGACACACCGCGGAAAAACGAACCGCCGCGCATAGGCGTAGTCAAATTTCCAGTAGCATCGCTCGACCCCGTAGACGTAGAGAACGCCGAACGCATAAGACTAATCGCGTCAAAAAACATCGGGCTTTCAGAAAAACTATCCGTAATTCCAATCCACATTTTAGATAATTTTATAGCAGAACATGAAATATCCATATTAAAACTATATAACACCAATGAAATGGAAAAAATCCCAGTAAACTTTGCGCAATACCTCGTAACAGGCTTTATCAGCGCCGAAGAAAAAAACTACCGCGTCAAGATAAATTTATTAGACATACAAAAAAAAGAATTTTTATTCAGTGAAGAAGCCTTAATCGGCAATAAAAACGAAACAATATTTTGGAACGGCATAAAAAACCTTACCAGTACATTTCTTGAAAAACTAGATAACAGCATCTTCGCTTTTGAACCCGAAATAGAAAAACCATACCGCATAGGCGACACCGGACCAGCCGGCGGCCTCATATTTTACGCAAAAAGCGCATACGGAGACGGATGGCGCTACCTCGAAGCGGCGCCGCCTGAAACAGAGTTTCAGGCATCGTGGGGACTAGAGTTCGAAGACGCCATCCTGCCCAGCCTATTTAGCACAAGCGGAAACATAGGCGGCGGACGCGGCAACACCGAAAATTTCATAGCAAATTCATATATGTTTCCTCAAAACGAAAAAACCCCGCGGCTCGCCGCCACAGGATGCCGCGCCCTTGATTTTGGAGGATATACCGATTGGTTTTTACCATCGAAAGACGAATTGATGTTCATGTACGCAAACCTCGCGTCCTGCGGACTCGGCGGATTTCGCGGCGACGCTTACTGGTCGTCAACAGAAAGCTCCTACGAGTACGCCTACTTTCAAAGCTTCCGCGAAGGCAAACAATTCTTTAACGGATATAAACTCACGCCGCTCGCGGTAAGAGCCGTCAGGGCGTTTTGATATTACTGTTTATCCATTCATAAATAACATCAAGCCTTTTCTGTATAGTAGAAGGAATATCAACCTGCTTATCCGCAAAGTCCGCCGCTCCTACGCAGGTCAAACCATATATCAAAACACCCTCGTCAAGCGATTCGATATAAAGCTGTATAAACAGATTTCCTGTTTTAATCACAGGAATAAATAAATAATTTATACTTTTAAAATTAGCAAGCGTATACCGGATACCGCCGCCCTCCGCTTTTATTTCCGCCCGGTAGAAGCAATTCCCGAAATTCACATCTTTAACCATTATAAAAATAGTCTCCGATGAAGGAATCGCCTGCGCGGGCGGCGGATCGTTTTGCTTCTTTAAATTATTTTCTCCGGCCACCCTTGAGGCTTCCTCAAATAAAGCCGTGCGCCTGCCGCGTGTACTGGAAAAATACACCATACCTTGCAAAGTGCGAATCTTGCAAAGCGCGTTGTAAACAGCAAGTTTTGTAACAGGCTTGTCATTTTTCAACATCAACAGACTCTCAATAATGTACGCCGTATTACTTTTAATTCCGCCGCGGTCTATACTGATTCCGCCGGCGGGCTTAATTGTCAAAGCCGCGGAAGCGAGCCTGTCAGTCTTTATCGCGTGCGAATAACCGCCGTTACGCGCTTGCTGCAAGACAGCCTCGCTTACGCTTGGGAATAATTCTTGCAGCGTCCTATCTTCGGCAAACGCCAAGCCCGCCAGAAAAAATAATAATAATATAATACAAAAAATTTTTTTCAATTTATTTGTCCTTAAAAATCAGCGGATACACTCAGTACGCGCCCTTGTGCCCAAGCACAACCCACGCTGTTCGATAGAGTATCCACATATCCAGCCATATAGACCAGTTTTGTAAATAGTACGTGTCAAACGAAACCCTGTCTTTGTAATTAGTATCGGAACGCCCGGATACCTGCCAAAGACCAGTAATACCGGGCTTTACAGAAAATATCCGCTGAAAATCATCCCCGTACTTCACTATTTCATCATCAACAATAGGGCGCGGACCCACAAGACTCATGTTGCCTTTCAGCACATTTATAAGCTGCGGGAATTCATCAAGACTTGTTTTTCTTAAAAAAGCGCCGAGCTTTGTAACACGCGGATCGTTTTTTAATTTATGCGCCGCCTCCCATTCGAGCCGCGCCGCCTCATCGCTTTCCAGCAGTTTTTTAAGACGCTCCGCCGCGTCAATCGTCATCGTTCTAAATTTATAAGTCTTAAAATGCCTGCCGTTCTGCCCCACGCGGTTCTGCGTGTAAAGCGCCTTGCCGGGAGAGCTTATCCGTATCGCAAGCACGATCAACAGCATGAAAGGCAGAATCACAATTCCGCCGCAAATAACAATTATAATATCCAAACCACGCTTAATCGCCAGATTCCAGCGCATTTTTAAGCGCTGTGTGGTGGCGAGCCCAAGTATCCCGTCAAAATCACGCGCCGACATCCAGATACTCGTCATTCCAAAAAAATCCGGTATCATCACATTGTAGCGAAACGCGGAAACAGAATAGTTCAAAAGACGCACCAGTTCTTTTCGTTTAAGTTTATTGATAGCGACAAAAGCGACTTTGATGTTGAAGTGTTTTACAATCTGCGGCCCTATCGATGTATCGTGTATAATTGGTATCCCCCGGTAGCTTACACCCGTTTTTACATCATCATCCAGGATTAAAACCGGTATATAACCAAGAGAGCGGTTATTTAGCAGCTTATCTATAATAAGCTGTCCGGTGGAGCCGCCGCCGTATATCACAGAAGGAACACCCCCCAGCTTAGTCCGGCTTAAAACCGTGCGCGTCAGCGAGCGGCATATCAGTATTATCAATGTTGAAAATAAAAATCCAAGTAATAACGCGGCGGAAATCACATCAAACGCCTTGTCGATTACATAGCGCGAAAGTATAACTCCGCCGTAAGACATAAGGCTGGCTATAAAGATGTGGCGAAGCTCTTCCGCCGGAGCAAGCGACACGCCGGGGTATAAGGACGAGACATAAAAAACAAGAATAAACACCGGCAGATACGGCCAATAAGTAATAAAAGAGCGAAAGTTTATCGCGACGGGGTCGTACAAATTAACGAAAAAGAATCCTACGCCAAATGAAAGCATAACTCCGGCAAGATCGGCGATGATCATGGCAATGGATGTAAACGCGGAACTTGTGCGGGCAAATCCTTTTTTATAACGGCTTTCAAAATCATTCAGCGTCATGTATTCAGTATCAGTCATCCATTTGTTTTTTTCAATGCGGCGGCTTAACAAAACTCTTGGAATTTGTTATTTTATTGAATAAGGTCGCTAGTTTATTCAAGTTTCCGGGCAAGCCGGGCGGTTAAACATGGTGTCAAAAACGTCAATCTTTGAAACGTGGGGCTTACGGGCGCTTTCAAGCCAGCTGTGGCAACACTGGTGTTAAACATTGGTGTTGACACACCGGAGGGAAATTATTAACCATTCTGAAATTAAATATCATGAACCGCGGGAAAACAGCATAAAATTCTTGCTGGTTCTTGCCGTTTTAGCAGGCGCGGGCTCGCTGTACGCGCAGGAAAACATTTCACCGGAAAAATCCGCCGAGCCTGAAGCAACACAAAATGCCGGCGCGGAGACTATCAGTTATAACCTGCGCCGGAACAAATATTTTCTTGAAAGCCTGCGACTAAAAAGTCTGGCAAACCTTGCGATAGACGAAGGCGAATACGCGCAGTCGGAAACATATTCAGCGGAAGCGATGCGTTACGCCCAATTATCCGATGAATATATAGCCGAACAATTAAAGCGGCAGCGCGCGCTAAAAGCCATTTCCAACGGACGCGAACATTTAGCGTGGGCGGAATCGGCTCAAGCTCCAAAATACTATCCTGAAGAATACGAAAGAGCGCGGGGGCATTTTTTGGCGGCGCAGGCGGCCCAATCAGAGAAAGACTGGGACGGCGCTATTGAAAACGCTCTTTTGATAGAGCAAGATTTGGCCCTTGTCGCCGCGCCGCCGCCGGAAGGCGCGATACCGGAGGATTTGCCGGAATTTCCAGCGAAATACACCGTCCGTCCATGGGATAAATTCGGCGATTGCTTTTGGAATATCGCCTACTGGTTCTATGGCGACTATTACAAATGGCCGGAACTGTACGAGGCAAACAAAGAAAAGTTACCCGACCCCAATAATCCGAATCTTTTGGAAGTGGGCACTGTCATCGACATACCGGAACTTGACAACCATGTACGAATAGGTATGTGGGATTCAGGCAAGCCTTTCAAACGATGAAAATTTTGTACGCCGCCGAGCTTGTTGGAAAAGCCGGTCTGTTTTGCTTCAAAAAAACAATTCCATACCTACGGGAAACAAAGGCGATTGATTTTGTGATAGCCGGATGCGACAGCGCCTATAACGGGAATGGTTTGAGTTATAATCAAGCCATGTATCTGCGCAAACTCGGCGCGGGGGCGCTTACTACCGGCGATTGCTCGTTTTATAAAAAAGATTTAACCGAAAAATTCGACAAAACCTCATTCGTGCTTCGTCCCGCGAATCTGCCGCATGGAGCCGTAGGACGCGGATATAATTTTTACCGCGCCGGATCTCAAAAAATAGCAGTCGCGGCGCTGATGGGTCAATTTGGATTTAACCGTGTTCACGCGGAAAATCCGCTCGCCTTCCTTGACCGCTTGCTCGAAACACTGCATAAAGAAACACCTATCGTCATTCTTGATTTTCACGCCGTTACCAGCGCGGAAAAACGCATCCTGTTTAACGCCGCCTGCGGGCGCGTTTCAGCGGTGATAGGCTCTCATACCCGCGTTCAAACCGCTGACGAAGAAATACTCGCGGGTGGAACGGCGGTAATCACGGACGCGGGGCGAAGCGGAAGTTTTTACTCCGTAGGCGGTTCGGAAATAAAATCCCGTATTGAAGAATATATTTCCGGCATTCCGGACTGGACAAAAGAAGCGTGGGACAGATGCGAACTGCAAGGGGTCGTAATCGAAATCGACAATGCCGGCAGGGCGTTGTCGATAGAACGTATTCGCGTTCCGGTTGCCGTTCCTGAACAAATCTAAAGAAACGCCGGTTAACCTCGTTTAGCATCATTTAGCCTAGCGGAGATCAAACCAGCCAAAACTGACCCTTGATATTTGACCCCGCGCAAAAGCCATGTAAATGGCGAAGGAGATTTAAATGCTTAAAACAAAAAATTTGATGTCGGCGATTATCTCAAAACCGAAAAGGATATGGAAGATTACCTCGCCGCAGCGCTTGAAGAAAAAGATTATACGTTCCTTCCGGTTGCTCTTGCGGACATTGCCAGAGCGCGAAAAGTCATGACCAAAGCCGCTAAAGCGGCCGGTGTTTCCAGAACCTCGCTTTATCAATCCCTTTCTACAGACGGGCGCACTGCCTTTGAGACTATCGCAAAAGTCGCGGATTCCCTTGGCTATAAAATAAAACTGACCATACGCAGAAACAAATAGGACCCCCCGCCTTGTGATAGAATGGAAAAAATAAGTATTCATTCAAACACGGAGGCAAACCATGAAAGGTTTAATAGGGCGTCCCACACAAATTGTAACGGTAATCCCGCATCTGCGACAGATGTCGCGCCTGTAAACAACAGAGCTTTCAACCAAAGCTAAGTTCAGGTTCGAAGTATTCGACTGGTATTACCAGAAATCAGGGCGGTGTTCTAAAAACGGCTTGCCCGCCGCTACCCGCCAGCGAGTTTCACATCCGCTACGCGGCGGCGTCCCGCGGGTCTCTCATACAACAGGGCATGGAGTTTGCGCCACGCGCAAACTCCGGGGCTCAACGCGCAGCGTTGAGCCCGCCAGCGACAAACGCCTTTATTCGACAGGATCAGGATTCTGTCTTGCGGGGAAGCGCACTACTACAACGCCGCTGCCGCCGTTCCCGCCGTTCTTATTTCACGAGCCGCTGCCGCCGTTGCCGGTATTCGCTTCTCCGTTGATACCGGTAATCTCTGCGCCGCCTCCTTCAGGGAGTGCCCATCCTCCCGCGGCGTAAACTACAGACGCGCCGGTTATGTTGCTCGGTTTGCCGGGGCCGCCAGAGTCCTTCCTGCCACTGTTATTGCCATTGATAATATGAACCTGTTTTCCTGTACCGCCTGCGCCCCCGCCGCCCGCGCCATAATCGCCATTAGTAGTTAGAATCCCGCCAATATGGCCATAAGATTCTCCGCCTATTCCGATTTTTACAGGAGGGCTTGATGTGCCGCCGCCGGACGAGCCGCCGCTGCGACCGGGAAATGGATTATCCGATACAATGTTCGAATAACGCGTTGATCCGCCGCCGCCGCCGTAAGCGATAATATTATTGCTAAACTGGGAATCATTGCCACCTTGTCCGTTTGCTTTATCAACTGAGAAATTGGAGCGATTCCCGCCTGCGCCGCCCAAACCGACAACAACCTCATAACTTTGCTCTGCTAGCGAGTAGGCGTCGTTTTCAACCATGCCGCCCGCGCCCCCGCCGAATGAAGGATAGGTTGCTCCTCCCCCTCCGCCTCCGCCGGCGACTACCAGCACTCGCGCCATTAGTCCGGAATCCTTTATATCTACTTTGAAAGTAAGTGTATCGTTCGATATAAACGTATGCACCTCGTAATACCCGTCCTCGTCCTGCACAATTGATACGCCGCCGCCTTCCGCCCAGTGAGTAGTCGGGATATTGCCGATTTCAACTGGTTTTACAAAATTCAGAATGTATTCCTTTTCGTAAAGAGTCCCTCCGGCTGTTTTACTTGATTTAATCCGCACAGTCGATGCAGACTGCACCATGCCGCCCGGATAGACAAGCGTCCATGCCGCCTCGCCCTCGCTCGCAGGCGTGTTCCCGGTAAAATTGCCGGAGCCGCTGGTCTTGCTCGCGCTCAGCTCAACACCGGCGTCGGCCGCGATTGCGCTAATATCGATGTTGTTGTAAGGCACTGTGAATTTTTGCTCGTCTTGCAGCGGTACATTGTGCGTCCAGTCGTCGTGTCCTTCGCTTGAAAGTGTGATTGACGACAGGCTGAGGTCGGGCCAATAGCTTACACTGAACGTGTAGGCCGTTGTCGCAAACCCTTCGCGGGCAACAGTTACCGTATACTCAGTTTTGCCTTCGACAAGTTCGTACTCGCCGTTGGCATCCGCCGCCGGCGACACCGTTACATCGGCCTGCGGATCTTCGGGCACTGCTATAATTCTGAATGTTTGAACGGGCGGCTCCGCAACTTCAACCGGATCTGTAGGTGATTCGGCGTCATCTTCCTCTACATCTGGTGTCCCTGTTTCGGGGTTTTCGCTTGCTGTTTGAATGATGTGGGGAATGTCCGCCGTATAATTGTATTGACCGCTTGTAAGGTTCGGAACGACGGTCGCGTTTACGTTTACATCGAGTATAGCAAGTCCGTTGCTTTTTACCGGTGTTTGGCTGAATATTCCAGTTATTATAACGTTGTTCGCGGGCATTTTGAACGTCCACACATTGGTGGCCGTTTTGGTGTAGGAAACTGTTTTCCCGCCGCCTGTGATGGAAAGTTTATTTAGATACCAAGGATCTTGAGGAGTGGGGGGGGGGGGCGGGGGGGGGGGCCGGGGCCCGTAACCACACACCCACCCGCCCGTGTTGGGGGGGGGGGGGGGGCCCCATATCCTCAATATCCTTGGTATCTAAATAAACTTTCCATCACAGGCGGCGGGAAAACAGTTTCCTACACCAAAACGGCC
>JAIRZA010000131.1 GCA_031267475.1 Spirochaetaceae bacterium
CAATCCTCCAATCACAAGCAACACAGCCAATATAACAGCAACTATTATTAAAATGCGCTTAACGTTCAATGGTGTATGAAGAAGCTGTTCAACAGGAATAGGTTCTTCCTGAATTTTTATGATACGGTAAAGCGACAAAAGCTCTTTAACATCAAGACCAAGGTATTCGCCATAATTTTTTAGAAAACCCAGCACATAGGTTTCAGCGGTAAACTGAGAAAAATCTTCTGCTTCAAGAGCCGCGAGATATTTACGCGCGATGTTTATTTCCCTCTCAACATCATCTATAGCAAGCCCCTTGCTTTCTCGCGCCGCTTTTAACTGTTCGCCTATACTTTTCATCATGTTCCGCCTGTTTTCAGCCTGTTATTCCGTATCTCTAAACAAAAAATTGTTATAAATGTTTGCCGATGCCGGCGAATCGTAAAGGAAGCGGCGCTCTGAAATTCCTTGATTAGTTTTAATGTCCGAAAAATCAAATTGAATAACGCCATTTGCTATCGTTGTCCCCTGAATACGGCGTATCAGAGAACTCGCCGGATCAACACTCAGAATTATTTCCCGAAAACCTTCCGAGCCATAACGCCGTGTAAGGCGTAATTTTACAACTTTTTCACGGGAATTCTCGTCAAGCGGCACTGGATCCGGACCTGTTATAAAAGCCGCCGCGAAATTCCGGCGCAGAAGTGAAAGCCCTTGCGCTGTCGCCAGACTCGCACCCGACGACCGGTTCGAACTTACGCTTTGATTCAGGATTGCGCGATATTCCGGCAGATAAACCGTAAGCATATCACCGTTAAAAACGATTACCTGCTCCGCCGGCGATGAAAAATCAATACGCAAAAAATTCGGGCGCATATGGACAACAGTACCATACATTTCTGCGTTGCCGGATCGAACCGTAATACGCGCCTCGTAGTCGTTAAACTGAGCGTATCTATCCGAAACTTTTCCAAGAAAATTTTCCGCTGTAACAATTTGCTGCGCGTTTAAGCAGTATAAAAGAACAATCAACTGAAATGAAACAAAAAAAAACTGTTTTTTCACAAAATATCCTGCCGGTCGGTTTTTTTGCCGAGGATGAGATTTGAACTCACACGGCCTTACGGCCAGGGGATTTTAAGTCCCCGGTGTCTACCATTCCACCACCTCGGCTTATACTGTAGTCTAATGCCAATCAAAACAAGGGTCAACTTACCCGCACAGTCCCGCTGAAAAACAATACGGGAACAAGACTATCCGCGAAAACAAAACAATAATATAATGAGGATAATTTCGAACTTTTGCAAGTTTTGAAACCGGTTTCCGGAAAAGTGGAATTTAGGCGATTTTTTCGCTTGAATTTAAGTTGTTGTTTTGAAATAACAAGCGCTTATAGAAATTTATCTGCGAGGCATTGTGAATGATTGCGGGCGTTATAGGAGCGGCCGGTTACGCCGGCGCTGAAATAGTTAGGATTTTATCAAGACATCCCAAAATAGACGCGCTGGCGGCATCCTCTACCAGTTACGAAGGGAAAAAAATCTCGGACATCTACCCAAACTTCACCAATCTTGTAGACATAACTCTGGAAAACCCGGAAGCGGTTATAGCCCGTTCCGGCGTTGTATTTGCGGCGCTGCCTCATGGTGTTGGCGAAACCTTCGCGGCAAAATGTTTTGAACGCGGTATACCATACATAGATATGTCGGCGGATTTCCGCTTTGACGACGACGAAGAAATTTACGCGGCGTGGTACGGCAAAACATATATGTATCCCGAACTACACAAAATCTCTATCTATGGACTGCCGGAACTAAACCGCGGAAAGTTGCAAAAGTTGGCAAAAAGCGGCGGCGTAATCGTAGGAAACCCGGGCTGTTATCCAACCGCCGCGTCGCTGGCGGCGTTCCCGGCGCTCGCGCGCGGCTTATACGGCGGCGGAACAATCATCATAGACGCGGCATCCGGCATAACCGGCGGCGGACGCGAACCGGGGCGGGCATATCATTTCCCTGAATGTTCCGATTCGATGACCCCGTATAAAGTATGCTCCCACCGCCATACACCAGAAATCAGCCGTAATTTTTCATTCATGGAAAACATGGAAAAAATAAATTCCGGGGCGCGCCCGCTGATATTCACGCCGCGTCTTGCGCCGATGAATCGCGGAATACTCAGCACACTGTACATTCCGCTTTCTGATGAATGGAAATGCAAACCCGCCCCGTCCGCGAAGCCGCGCCCGCCGTCAAGCGCAATCCAAGAAAAGACGGAGCGTGTTCGGCAGTTATACGCCGAATTTTATCAGCATGAGAAATTCATTCGTGTACTTCCGAAAGATGTTTTACCGGCGACAGGCCGTGTGCGCCTCTCGAATTTCTGCGATATAGCCGTACAAATCGATCAAAACGGCGCTAATTTAGTAGTTATCAGCGCGATTGATAATATGGTGAAAGGAGCGGCCGGACAAGCGGTCCAAAACATGAATATCATCTTCGGATTTGACGAGGGCTGCGGGCTGGACACAATCCCGTCCCTCTTTTAAGTATTGATTTAACCCCGCGAAGCCAGCGACTTTTTGTGCCGCCGGTCAAGTTCGGTCAAAACTTCGTCTATGTGCATATTTTCTTTTGAAAGCAACACCAATGTGTGGTAAATCAAGTCGGCAGCCTCCCAAGCAAACTCGTCATGTGTTTTCGCCGTGCAGACTTCGTATGCCTCTTCCATTATTTTGCGCCTGACCAGTTCATCCGTCAATGAAGCCGTGTAAGAGCCGGCGGGCGCGGAGCGCAATCGCTCGTCAATAATTTCTTGCAGATATTGCAGCGTGAACCGCCGCTCCGTCTCGAAGCAAGACCACGCGCCCGTATGACATACTGGTCCGCTGGGAACTACAACCGCGAGCAAGGCGTCGCGGTCGCAATCCGCCCGAAGGCGCAACAGTTTCATCGTATTGCCGGAATTTTCACCTTTCATCCAAAGGCAATTCCGCGTCCGGCTGTGAAAACAAACATTACCACGCTTAAATGTTTCCAAAAGCGCTTCTTTATCTGTAAAACCCGTCATCAAGACCTGCCCATCGTAACTTTGAGCAATAACCGGCAATAGTCCGTCAACAGCCTTATTCCAGTTTAGCGAAACGGAAAAAGCATCCGCCAATTTTATTTTTCCGGTATACAGAGCCATGCCAAGCTGAACATCGCAACCCAAAGCGGAAATTGTTTCAACCTCGTCCAGCGTTGAAATACCGCCCGCAACCGTCAACGAACAAGAGACCGCGCCGCGCAGCTTCTTAACAGCGTCAATATCCGCGCCGCCCATCATTCCTTCCTTTTCGACAGCGGTAAAAAGAAGTTCGCCGGCGTATTTTTCAACAAGCCGCGCAGTTTCTATCAAACTTAATCCGGTAGGCGTTTGCCAACCGTCAACAACAATCTCGTCATTACGAGCATCCACCGCGACAATAAGCCGTTCACGTCCAATCCTATTTGCCAAAGCGCTAAGGAATTCTTTATTAAGCGCAAAAGTTTGACCAACGCGAAAAGCCGCCGACCCAACAATAATTTTCTTTGCGCCAAGGCTTATAAATTCCGCCGCCCGTTCAACATCCTTGATTCCACCGCCTACACGGCAGTCAGCGATACGCAACAGCGGCTTTATCATATCAAAGTTCGAGCCGCGCCCCATTGCCGCGTCAAGATCAATCACAGCCACTTCGCCAAAGCGGTTAAATTCCCTTGCCAAGTCATCGCCGTCTTCCCGGCGCAACGCCAGTTCCACACCGCGTCTAAGCTGCACAACCTGAGCGTCTTGAATATCAATTGAAGCTATTATCATCTGTTCTACACATCCTAGCTTTTGGGCCTTGCTGATTAACTTGGCTGTTAATCGGCAAGGCCGCATTATTTTTTGCATTCGAATAAATTCAGCGCTTTCTTAGTATGCCCACGCAGTCCAATGATTACAACCGCGTAAGGCGGGCGTATTCTTTCCCGCGCAATTTAGCCGGAGTCCGGCTCATCTGTATCAGCTTGAACTAGCCGCCGATTCGACAAGGGCGCGGCGCGCGCTTTCCCACGTTTTTATGAAAGGCTCAATTTCTACACGGACACGCTTCAAAAAACTAATATCGCTGGAAGAAGGCCGCGATCCCCCCGCTCCGGCGCAATCGGGAAAATGCGCCCATAAGTACGAAGCGGCGTTCAGTAAAAAGTCTAGGCGTTCAGTTCCCGCCTCGCCTTTGAGTATACTCAAAAGTTCGTGAAGCATTTTTTGTTCGTTTTCGATAAAAGAATATATCGATTCAACTTTAGCTGGATACCGGTCGCCGCCGGTAGAAGGATGCGGAATGTCGTCAGAAATACTCCCGCCGCCCGCCGCAACCCGCATCGCGGACAGCGCCGCCTCATAAGACAGCGCCTCAACCCCAAGCGGCAAACCACCCCCTATGGCAAAAACACGTCCACAGCCGGCAAATTCGGCTTCAAACAGGTCGCGGTAATTTTTCATGGGAGGGTCGCTGCGTAAAGCGCCGCAGACGCGCCGCGCCCTGAGCGCCGAGGCGGGATACAAGCCGCCAAAGCGCGTATGCCCCGCAAGCGCCTCGCTATGAGACGGACTTCCGCGGCAGTGATACTTGTCGAGCGTGAATGAAAAATCTATTCCGGCGGTAAAAACAGGTCCGGTTCCAAGAAGAAGCGCAAGACTAAGGGCGCTTAAACCAACAGAACCAAGCGGCGGAAGCTCCACGGGCAAAAGTTTAAGCGCGGAAAGCCGCTCAAAAAGGCTCAACTCCGTCCAACGTGTCCAAAAAAGATAAGTTTCCCCGCCTAAAAATTCATTCACAGCCGGAAGCGCCGACAAATCCATCGCTATGGGAACACGCCAATCACCCATGCCCTTAAAATCCCGAAGATTCCAATGCTGGGATTCCAGTGTAACAACAAGATTGGGTTTAACGCCGTGTTCCCTTAGCGGGCGTAACGCGGTATCGGCGCATATTATTACGCAGGCTTCCGGCGGCGGTCGCTGTTTAACATTATTAAGAAAATCATCAAGGGAAGGTCCTGCTCCCAAGACAAGCGCGGGGCGATTGCCAAAAAAAAGTTTTTCCGCGTCAGCCCGCGAAGCAAGTAGAATCAAGTTTCGAATCGCGTTGCGTATGTACAGGCGGCCAAGTTTACTAAGCGTCATCGCGTTAGACCACTCCGTAGCGATCAGTTTGCGCAGCATGGCGGCTTCTGCCTCGTACACTTCCGCGTTCAACTGCCACCCGCCTGTTAAGCGCAGTATTTCCACCCGCCTAAAACGGCGCTGTCCCCAAGTTTTGCGGACGAATCCAGCCACGGCGGACGGACTCTTTGTCTGTATAAAACGCATAGCGTCAGGGCGGGAAATTTTAAGGCTGCTAATGTATTCACTGGAAAAATCAGCCAGCGCCGCGTCCGCCTCAATGCAGAGCAAGGACGAATCGAGCGGCAGATTTTCAATAATAAGCGGGATTCCGTAACCAAACAGCGGCGATGGCAGTAAGTATAATGTCCTTCCTGAAAGCGGCAGCGCCGCTTCTACAGCGCGTTCAGCCTGCCTTACCGGATCGATGCGTGAAAGCAACGTCTTGCCGCGATAAAAAACAGAGAATCCGCGCTTCGCTTTTTCAAAGCACGGGCGCTCTGTATCGCGGTTTTCACTAGCCTGCATAGCAGATGGTCTCTTTTAATACGGCGTTAACGCGGGCGGAATGTCCGCCTTCGCCTAAAGTTTTCGCATTGGGCATAAATTGTCTAAAAACGGCGAAGTCCGCCGCATACCGGACAACGTATAATAAAAACAGCTTGCCGCAGATTTTGATCTGCGGCAAGCAATAATAAGCCCAAGATTCGCGCTGTTAAACAAGTTCAGTATTATGAACCGGCGAACAAGCGAAAGTATGTACTGATAAATTTATCGTCAAACTTCTTACTTGTCAGAATCGTGTCGGTTATATTTCGTTGTGTCTGGTTTTCCAGCCACCAGCCGGAAAATGAAGTTTTACTGTTTTCCACTATAGAAACATCGTCTACTATTTCTTCGTAGGGATACAAAATAACGATACTATCATTATTTCCGCCCAGCACCACTGGGCGGGACGGCTCGCCTACCGGCGTTGAGAATGCGGTGCGCCAAAAATTTTCATCAGTTGAAATCCCGCTCATGCCGGACACCTGAAAAGAGCTGGCGGTAGGAAACAAGGGGTTATCACCGTAATTTAACGGCAACGCGCCAAGCTCATAGGTGTTTAGACTCTCGCCCGCCGCAACAGTATCAAAACCAGCGCCGCGCACACGTTGAGCAAAATTTTCAGCCCGCGCTATAAGCCAGTCTTCTATGATGCCGCGCTCGTTATCCATAAGAAAGAGACGGACTTTATTCAATGTTTCAACATCTTGCAGATCCGAAGAACGGGACGGATCGTTGGCGCGGAAAATAACCCAGCCGGCAGGCAATTTAACTACGTCGCTTATTTCGCCTTTAGCCAGATTTATTACAGCCCGCCGTTGTTCTTCGTCCGGTATCTCCAGCGAAAGCTCGTAAGCCATCCTTGCGCCAGAATCTCCGCCTAGGTCGGCGTAGTTATCTTCAGACTGAGTACGCGCTACATCCTCGAAGACCGCGTCGTTTGAACGGAGTTTATCCAGAATCGCTTGTGCTTCCCGCTCGCCGCCGGAAACCGTTATCTGCGAAAGATACACAGTTTTGAACATATCGGGGTTTTCATTAGCGTAAACCGCGGCTTCTTCGTTGGGATACGATGAATAGGGGAATATCGCAAACTTGAATTTACGCTGCGGCAACGCCATTTGTCCAAAAAAATCCGCTTCGGCGTCCACGCTCTTTATTGTACCAACATCGTCGTGATAGCGCTCAACAATTGCATCGTTGGCCATGTCCTGCCATAGTTTTATCCGGGACGCGGCATCGATTTTTTTATATCTTATTGCCGAAAAACGCCCGTTTTCCTGAAACTGCGGAAGCGCGGCGACTCGTTTGTCCACAAAAACTTTAGACGGCGTATAGCCGGATTTATTCATTATGTCCAGAACGGCCGTGCGCACAACGGTAGCTTCGAATGCGTTTCGCCACACTTGATATTCGCTCATCTGATAAACGCGGGCAATACTAGAATACTGCTCCCTCATGCTGGCAAAAAAACCTCCGCTTGAATATGTTATTGGTTTATTATCCCAATAGCCAAAATTAAGCTGAGAAGAAGCGATTCCTTCGCCCGGAACGATTGCCGGCACTAAAACAAAAGCTATTATAACTATAATAAGTACCAGCACCGTACCTATGAATACAAACGGATGCTGCTTAAACCGCCGTTGGATTTCGGTTTGTTCTGAGTGTTCCGGGGTTTTATGTTGCGTTTCGGTTTTTTTTTCAGACATTACGCGCTCCGTTAGCTTTTTTCGCCGGCTTTAGCGTCTTTTGCGGCGGCAGGCGCGGCATCAGCGGTTTCCGCAGTAGACGCGGCTTCGGATTTCGCAAATTTGACGAGCGCCACTACCTGATCTTCCGCAGAGATGAGCTTCACGCCCTCTCCGAGCGCTAAATCGCGGACGTGTATGGATTGATTTGCGCCAAGAGCGGAAATGTCTACATTAACACGCGCCGGCAGATCTTTAGGAAAACATTCAACTTCAATATCGTGCAGAGGCGTTTCAAGAACGCCGCCTTCACGCACACCAATGGGGTTGCCTGAAATATGCAGCGAAACACGGGCGCGAAGTAATTTACCCATTTCAATTTCATAAAAATCAACATGGAGTATGTTTCCATCTTGTATATTTCGCTGGGTTGATTTTACAAAGGCGTCGTGCGCCGCGCCGTCAACGGTTACCCTAACTATGGTGCTTTCAGAGATTGTACGCAGGCCGCCTGATAATTCCTTCTGGTCAAGGTCTATGTGGATGGTCTCGCCCTTCCCGTATATCACACCGGGTACGCGGCCCTGCTTGCGCAAGTTAGCAGACTTGGTAGAACCAAAGTCTGTCCTGGGGCGGGCGGAAAAAACAACGTTACTCATATCTGAACTCCTTAAAATCATTGGACTTACTGTAAAACATAATTAGCGGGACAGAATCCGCTTCAAGTCCTTTTGCGTAAAAGCTGTTTAGAAACTTTCCATACAGCTTTATTATTTCTTGTTATATGATATTGTATGAGGAAAAAATTGTCTACGCGCTGGCTCAACGCGGCTGAACACGCAAAGCGTGTTCAGCTCCGGAGTTTCGCGGAGCGAAACTCCACGCCCCCGGTGAGACTTCACACCCACCGGTGATAAATACGGAATCGCTGTCAAAATTTCATTGCGCCATGACAAAAAGGCGGGTAAAATAATCTCATGGAAGTAAACCGCGAATATAAAGACAGCGTTTTCAGCCTGCTTTTCAACAACAAAGAGCGCCTGCTGGAACTTTACAACGCCATCGAAGGGACAAACTACACGGATGCCGGCGACATAAAAATCAATACACTGCAAGACATTGGACTTGTTCAACAACCCGGTTGGGTTGTCTCTCAAGTCTTGCAAAATGCTTTGCATTTTGCGGTTTCAAGCGGTTGTTGTTCGATAACTGAAGTTATCGAACAATTCTATTATATTTCTGGACAAGGTAAACGACGTGTCATTCGAATTCCGCAAAAAGCTGATAGTCCTAATCGAGCATCAGTCAACAATCAACCCTAACATGGCGTTGCGCCTGTTGATGTACATAGGCCGCCTCTATGAAAAAATAATGGAAAGCAAACTATTATATTCCCGCAAAAAGGCGAACATTCCCTGCCCGGAGTTCATCGTGCTGTACAACGGGCGAGAAGAACTGCCTGATGAAAGCGTGTTGAGGTTGTCAGACCTATTTGAAAAAGTAGAAGGAAATGATAAAATAGAATTAGAACTTGAAGTCAAAGTATACAACATAAACAAAGGACGAAACCCCGCGATAGAAGGGCGGTGCGCGTCTCTGAACGGGTACGCTGAATTGGTGGCTAAAGCGCGTGAGAATGAAAAGGCGGGGATGGACAAAGCCGAGGCGGTGAAAGAAGCCGTAAAGCACTGCATAAGAGAAGGGACGCTTGGCGGATTTTTGCGAGAACACGGATCGGAGGTAGAGAATATGCTATTAACAGAATGGAACTTGGACGACGCATTGCAAGTTTGCAGAGAGGAAAGCTGGGAAGATGGCTGGGAAAAAGGCATAGCGCAGGGAATGGAGAAGGGCAGAGAGCAGGGCATAGAACAAGGGTTGGAGAAAGGCATAGAACAAGGGTTGGAGAAGGGTATCGAGAAAGGGCGGCGTGAAACATGGGAAGGTTTTGCCGAGCTTTTAAGCCACTCAAAGACACTTGAGGACTTGAAAAAAATGTTTGAAACATCAACACGTTAGAGATTAAACGAGCCGGCTCGTCTGGATAGGGGCGCAAACCCCACGCCCCCGGTGAGGCTCAAAACGATTTCGGGATGTTGCCGCGCAGCGGATATGAAGCCCACTGGCGGGCGTAGCGCATAGAAACCCGCTGGCAGGCGCGTATGCCAACTGCCTTTATCAGAGCGACGCCGCAAAGTGAAGACAGCTTACTGACTGCCGCCGCGTAGCGGATATGAAGCCCACTGGTGGGCGCGTAGCGGATGGAAACCTGCTGGCGGGTTGTTGAATGAGTTTGTTTAAGGACATACTATATTAATTACGATGATAGGCGTTGAAAACGAAAGCTCTCTGCACCGCTCGCTAAAACTTGCTTACGCGGGAGAAGACGGCGGGATCGAAGTCGCAAACGGGGAGTATATCTGCGACTGCGTGAACACTGCGGGCGACATCATCGAAGTACAAACAGGCAGCTTTGCGCCGCTGCGTAAAAAACTACCACAGCTTAGCAGAAATTACCATGTAAAAATTGTTTACCCCATAATTGAAGAAAAACACATAGCCCTGTATGATAATAACAATAATTTGACACACCTGCGAAAGAGCCCCAAAAGAGGCTGTAAATGGGACCTGTTTAACGCGCTTATATACGCCCCGCTGTTGCCGTTGCTACCCAATCTAACAGTGGATCTTGCGATAGTTGACATACTTGAAGAACGCAAAGCAGACGGCAAAGGCTCATGGCGGAGAGACGGCGTAAGCATACGAGACAAATTTTTACAAAACCACAAACAGACCATCGTGCTTTGCCGGTTGAAAGACTACCTGCAATTCATCCCGTTCAAGACAAACGAACCCTTTACCGCCGCGTTATTGGCTGATAAAAGCCGTGTAAAACCAGCGCTTGCCCGCAAGACAATATATGTCCTTAACCGGTTGGAGCTCATTGAGCAAATAGGAAAATGCGGACGTTCAAAGTTATACCGTATCACGCGCAGGCGGAAAGCGCGTGTAAAACAACACCAATAATAATTTCATATTTGAGCCTGTTCCAAAATCGGTTATTTTGTAACAGGCTCTTGCAGTTTTTCGCCCTACGGGCGCGTCATGATGACGACAAAACTGCGGTTTTTATAGGTTGCTGGACAAGCTTTGCTTGTCTCCCCAAAAACTGAAGTTTTGGAACAGCCTC
>JAIRZA010000150.1 GCA_031267475.1 Spirochaetaceae bacterium
GTAGGAAGCGCCGCCGCCATCGAAAAACTCATACAAATAGTAACAACAAAAAAAGCCGGCAATAAAATCGTCGTAGTCTCCGCATTTTCCGGCGTTACCGACACACTAATCAGAATGGCCCGGACAGCAGAACAAGGCAATAAATTCGATGAAATACTATCAACACTCAACAAACGACACATCGAAACAACAGAAACACTACTACAAAACCCAGCACGCGACACAGCACTCTCAAAAATAGACACACTATTCACAGAACTACACCGCGTACTCGACGGAGTCTTCATACTAAAAGAACTCTCACCCCGCTCACTCGACTACATAATGAGCTTCGGAGAACGCCTATCCGCATCACTAATCGCCGAATACTTCAAAGCACACGGAACAAACACCGAGTACCTCGATACACGCGAACTCATAAAAACCAATGAACACTACGGCAACGCCAAAATCCTCGCGGAAGAAACATATAAAAACATAAAAAACTACATCAAAGAACACAAAACACTACAAATCGCCGCCGGATTCATAGCATCCACACAAAAAGGACACACAACAACACTCGGAAGAGGCGGCTCCGACTACACAGCCGCAATTTTTGGCGCAGCCCTAAACGCGGAAATAGTAGAAATATGGACAGACGTTGACGGAATCCTCACATCAGACCCCAAAATGGTCAAAGACGCATTCTGCATAGACGAAATCTCATATTCCGAAGCCGTAGAGATGTCGCATTTTGGCGCAAAAGTCCTATATCCGCCAACAGTCCAACCACTATTCGAGAAAAAAATCCCCATTTTGATAAAGAACAGCTTCAACCCAACAGCCAGAGGCACACTCATTTCAGACAAAAAAGCAAAAAACCCATGGCCCGTACGCGGAATAAGCTCGCTTGGAAACATAACACTAATAACCGTACAAGGAACAAGCATGGTCGGCGCAACCGGATTTTCTTCACGACTCTTTGGAGCGCTCGCCCGGCGCGGAGTCAACATCATCCTAATAACACAAGCATCAAGCGAATACTCAATATGCCTTGCCGTCATACCCGGCGACACCAGCACCGCGCTAACAGCCATCTCGGAAGAATTCGCAATTGAGATACGAGACGGACAACTAGAAACCCCAAAAGCGGAACAAAACCTAGCCGTCATAGCCATAGTAGGCGACAACATGAAAAACGCATCAGGAATAAGCGGCAAAGTCTTTTACGCGCTTGGACGGAACGGAGTAAACGTCATGGCAATAGCGCAAGGCTCGTCTGAAATAAACATATCGGCAGTAGTAGCAATGCAGGACGAAGCCAAAGCCCTCAACGCCATACACGAAGCGTTTTTCCTGTCAGGAACACGCTATGTAAACCTGTTTCTTACCGGCTGCGGACTAATAGGCGGCACACTACTAGAACAAATAAGCACACAACGAGAAACACTAGCCGGCCATTACAAAATACAAATAAACATCTGCGGACTAGCCAACTCCCGCAACATGATATTCGACAGCAAAGGAATCCCCCCGGCAGAAGCAAAAACACAACTCGCAGCCTCAACCGAACCATTCGAAATCAACAACTTTACACAACAAATGAAAACACTCAACCTGCCGAACAGCTGTTTCTGCGACTGCACAGCGAGCGAAACAGTAGCATCCGCGTATGAAACAATCTTACAAGCGGCAATTTCCATAGTAACACCCAACAAGAAAGCCAATTCTGGCCCATTCGAATATTATAAACGCCTTACCACATACTCACGCGACAGAGGCATCCCCTACCTGTATGAAGTAACCGTATGCGCGGGACTGCCAGTCATTTCCACATTACGCGACCTACGCCTGTCAGGAGACAAAGTTTTGCGCATAGAAGCAGTCCTTTCCGGCACACTAAGCTTCATTTTCAACAATTTTGACGGCAAGAAAAGCTTTTCCGCCCTAGTACACGAAGCAAAAGCCAAAGGCTACACCGAACCCGACCCCCGCGACGACCTTAACGCGATGGACGCGGCGCGAAAAGCGCTAATTTTAGCGCGGGAATGCGGGATGCCGCTCGAATTTTCTCAAGTAGCCATAGAACCAATACTACCGGAAAGCTGTTTCAAAGCCCCGGATGTACCATCCTTCTTTAAGGAACTAGAAAAACTAGACACAGACTTTGAAAAAATCCGAAGCGCCGCCGAAGCCGAAGGCAAACGCCTGCGGTACATCGCCGTGATAGAAGCAGACACCGCCCGCATGAGCCTGAGAGCGGAGCCGCCGGAAAGCCCCTTCCGCTCTCTCGTTGACTCGGACAACATCGTTGCGATAACCACAGAACGCTACAGCAAACTGCCAATGGTAATAAAAGGACCAGGCGCGGGCGCTCAAGTTACCGCCGCAGGCGTTTTTGCCGACATAGTACGCATCGCCCGCACACTGGTATAGAAACAGATTCATTTTCACGACCACTAGATAAAAATTTGAAAATGGTGCAAAATGATTGAACTCACATAGTATGCAGAGGAAAAACCATCATTCCGCGCGTGAAGCAGGCGTCTTTTTTGAGCCCGTGAATCGCATACAGCCAGATGGAAAAGTACGCTGTGAAATATGCCCCCGTCAATGCACACTGAATGACGGCGGACTAGGCGCCTGCAAAACACGCGCCGGCGGAGGCAAACTGCCGTTTTATGGATACATCAGTTCGGCGGCCGTTGATCCAATCGAAAAGAAACCACTATTTCACTATCGCCCGGGTGAAAACATTTTTTCGATAGGATTTACAGGCTGCAATATGCGCTGCCCATTTTGCCAGAACTGGCATATTTCACAAACAACAGACACCGCCGCGCAAATGATTCCGCCGGAAGAAATCATAACTAAAACAACAGCGCTTGGCTTAAAACAGATAGCATACACCTACACCGAACCGCTCATTCATTTGGAATATCTGATAGACTGCATGACACTCGCCCGCGCGCGCGGCATAGCGAATGTACTCGTAACCAACGGCTGCGTTACACCAAAAGCCGCCGCCGCAATCATGCCGCTCACAGACGCCGTGAATGTTGATCTAAAATGCTTTTCAGAAAGCAAATACCAAAAAATACTAGGCGGGTCGCTTTCCGCCGTAAAACATTTTATAAAAGCGTCATCGTCGGCGGGCGTTCATACAGAAATAACAACACTAATAGTCCCTGATTTTAATGACAGCGAACAAGAAATTGACAGGTGTATCGATTTTATCGCATCAATATCTAATAATATTCCATGGCATATCAGCGCCTATCATCCGGCTTACAAATGGACTACTCCGCCCACAAAACCAGAAACCATTTTAGCCATAAAAAAACACGCCAAACAAAAACTATTATATTGCTATACAGGAAACATAATTGATGATGATAACGATACTTTTTGCGCTAACTGCGACTCGGTTTTGCTGAGACGCGACAACTATAAAATAAAGAAATTGGAACTCGTAAAGAAAAATGAAGACGGCATTTATTATTGCGGACAATGCGGAGCAAAAACGCCGTTGCAGTATTAGCGAAAGTTGGCCGGTAAACTTAAATTATCGAACAACTCTAATTTAGGGGAGTTTTATGAAGAATGATTTTGTAATAACCGCTACAGAGACAATGCGGAATTACGCGGCGGTAGTATCAGGAATTTTAAACAAGTATCCGGATTTTTCTACAAAACAAAACTTGAGCGCGATTGACGGACTTGATGTAAAATGCTTTGCGGACGGCGAGATGGAAGTTGAAATATCAACATCCGTGCGTGGAAAAGATGTTATCATTTTTTCAAGCAGCGCCCGCAACGAGGCGGGACTCGATGTAAACAAGGCGAAACTTGAACTTTACCACGCGGTTGACGCGCTGAAACGCTCGCGCGCCGAGCGGATTATTGTGTTTGAGCCTTACGTGTCCTGCGGGCGCTCAGACAGGCCGCTTATGCGTAATTCTGTGGGGCTTTGGATTCACTTCAAGACGCTTGTGAACCTCGGCGTTTCGCATATCGTAACTTATCAGCTTCATTCTGATAAATCTAAAGCGATGATTGATCCCGCTTTGTGTATTTTTGACGATGTTCCTGTTTTTACTCTGCTAAAAAAGTATTTATGCGATCATTACATAAAAGACATAAACACGCTGGAAACTACGGTTCACAACAATTGGGCGTTTTGCTCCGTCGACGCGGGCGGTGAAAAACTCACGCGGCGTTTCGCCAACGCTTTTAACGCGCCGCTTGTTGTCGCTCATAAACAACGGAATTATTCAAAAATGAATACGGTCGAATCTATCAATATTCTTTCCGCGGAATCTATTAAAGGCAAAGTCCTTTGGATTGTTGATGATATGATCGATACCGGCGGCTCAATCAAGAGTCTGGTTTACGCGCTCGCAAAACAGAATCCGGCGGAGATTAACGTTGTCGCCGTCCACGCTCCGTTTTCACCGCCGGCCCGCGAGCGTATTGCGGAGCTTACGGCGCAAAAGCTCCTAAAACGTATCATCGTTACAGACACGATATACTTTCCGCCGTCAACGCCTACGGATTTTCCTAACTTGCAGATTGTGCCGTCTGCGGAATTATCGGCGCGTGTTATAAGTAATATTGTGTCAGACCGCTCTATGTCCGATATTCACAAAGTATTTAACGCGCGGGAATATTTGAACAACTTAGATCTATTTTCAATGTGATGTGATTTTCAATTTTTTATCCCCCCAAGCCCCCGCCCTGCAAAGGACGATTGTTGTTGTTGCGTGGTGTGCGTGGGGAGGTGGGGGGTATTTCAAAACTGGTGTTTTGAAATACCCCCTGTAAATTAATTCAAGTTAAAACTGAGTCCGAAAACACGCGCGGCGTTTCGTTTGACGGTTTCTTTCAATTCTTCAATGTCAATTTTCAGCAATTCCGCCGCGCAACGGTATGTTTGGATTATCATGCCGGGGTGTGCGGGCTTGCCGCGGTAGGGCGCGGGCGCGAGGTACGGGCTGTCTGTTTCCAGCAGTAATCGGTCAAGCGGAACGCTTTGCAAGGCTTCGCGCAGGCTGCCTGCGTTTTTGAATGTGATGTTTCCCGCAAATGAAATGTAATATCCCATATCCAAAAACGCGCGGGCTTCGCGGGTGTTGTACGAAAAACAGTGTATTATCCCGTGTGCGCCGGGGTGGGACGCTAATGTTTCTATTGTTTCTGCGGGCGCTTCGCGTGAATGGATTATGATGGGTAGTTGTCTGCGGCGGGCTAAATCTAGTTGGGCTTCCAAAAGCGCTCGTTCCGCCGGGTTGTTATCTGGGTTTTCGCGTCTGTCAAAGCCGCATTCGCCTATAGCGACGACGCTTCCGGCGGGGGCGGTGTTGATGTTTTGTTCAAGGGTGTCTATTTGTTGTTTTGTCTGCGCGAGGATGTCTTTGTGCGGCCAAATGCCTGCCGAAAAGTGTACTTGTTCAAAATGTGAAAATGTGTGTACGCGCTCCGCAAGGTCGCCGGCTATGGTTCCAATGTCGATGATTCCGGCAAATCCTGACTTGAATAGTCCGGAAACGCAGTTTTCAGCGTCTATTCCGCGCGCGTCAAGGTATGAAAGGTGCGCGTGGGTGTCAAATAGTCCATTGCATCCGGTGTTTAGTTCAAAATTATCTGTGGGAAAATTTGTCATTTGTATTTCTCTTCTAGTCTGCCCATCCAGAGTCCGAGTAAAATTCCGGCTATGAGCGCTAGGGCGCATATTAGGGTTCCGCCGCTTAAATAGTTGTAGTCTGTTGGGATGATCATGAGGGTTGAGGCTAGTACGATGCCGAAGACGAAGTGGAATAGTCCGGCGTAAATCTTTTTTAAGAGTATTGCTATTAATGATGATAGGGAAAAGAGGCATATTGCGCCGCCGAGTATTATTGGCAGTAGTACGTGAAAATCTAGTGTTTTGAATGCTTCTACCATTGGTTTGTACATTCCAAAATATACGAGGAAGTTTGACGGGCTCATGCCTGGTACTAGTACGCCGAGTGCTATTAATGCGCCTGCTAATATCCATGTTATGAAATTCTGCGGCGCTTGGATTTCAAAGTGTCTTTCTACGCTGAATAATAATAAAAAGCCTATTGCTGTGGTTAGTATGAGGATTATGTAGTGTCTTTTGCTGCGTCCTGCTTTGCCTGCTTCTTTCCATAGGGCGGGTAGTGTTCCTACGATGCAGCCGATGAAGCCCCACAGGACTTCTCCTTCGTAGTTTTCAAGGAAAAATGCCAGCGGGTGCGATAGTATGAATATGCCGCCTAATGCGCCTAGTCCTACTGGTATGAAAAATAGTACGTTTTTGAAGAAATTTTTGGTTATGTGGGCTATGAAATCGATTATTCTTTCGTATAGTCCAAATACTGCCGCGAGGGCCCCGCCTGATACTCCGGGGAGTATGAAGCCTGTTCCTATTAGTATGCCTTTTAAAAGGCGTAGTGTCCAATCTATCATATTGCCTCTGTGCTTAAAGTGGGTTTGTTCACTAAGTTAGTGTCAGGTTCGCTTCCGCTTGTCTGTTAAAACTTATGAAATATGAATAATGTTATATGAAAACCGAAAAAAGTACACCCCGCCCCCGCCAGTGGGTTTCTATGCGCTCCGCGCCAGCATACCGTAAGCCGTTTTCACTTCGTGCCTTCGTTCCTATAAAGGCGATTGGCATACGCGACTGCCAGCCCTCCACAACACATGGCGTGGAGTCTCTCACCGGAGGCGTGGAGTTTGCGCCCCGCGCCCGCCAGCGGGTCTCAATCCGCTACGCGGCGGCATACCGCGAGTCTCCCACACAACAGGGCG